>NZ_JBHWUW010000001.1:368305-537891 GCF_042737245.1 Streptomyces sp. NPDC060002 | reverse complement strand
GCAACGGCAAGGGCCAGATCTTCGTGAAGGGCGAGGTCATCAAGACCGTCCCCGAGTCGAAGATCGTCGAGACCCTCATCGAGGAGGCCATGAAGATCGCCGAGCAGATGGAACAGGACGGCGTCGCGGCGGGGGAGCCGGCCGTCAGCGTGAGGTGAACAGCACGGACCGAAGGGGGCCCGACGTGACGATCCTGGAGAACATCCGGCAACCACGCGACCTGAAGGCGCTGTCCGAGGCGGAACTCGGTGAACTGTCCGAAGAGATCAGGGAGTTCCTGGTGCACGCGGTCGCCAGGACCGGCGGACACCTGGGGCCCAACCTGGGTGTGGTCGAACTGACCGTCGCGCTCCACCGGGTCTTCGAGTCACCGGTCGACCGCGTCCTGTGGGACACCGGCCACCAGAGCTATGTGCACAAGCTTCTGACCGGGCGTCAGGACTTCTCCAAGCTGCGCGGCAAGGGCGGCCTGTCCGGCTACCCCTCCCGTGAGGAGTCCGAGCACGACGTCATCGAGAACAGCCACGCCTCCACCGCCCTCGGCTGGGCCGACGGCCTCGCCAAGGCCCGCCAGGTGCAGGGCGAGAAGGGCCATGTGGTCGCGGTCATCGGCGACGGCGCGCTCACCGGCGGCATGGCCTGGGAGGCGCTGAACAACATCGCGGCCGCCAAGGACCGGCCGCTGATCATCGTCGTCAACGACAACGAGCGCTCGTACGCGCCGACCATCGGCGGACTCGCCAACCACCTGGCGGCCCTGCGCACGACCGACGGCTACGAGAAGGTGCTGGCCTGGGGGAAGGACGTACTGCTGCGCACCCCGGTCGTCGGCCACACGGTCTACGAGTCGCTGCACGGCGCGAAGAAGGGCTTCAAGGACGCGTTCGCGCCGCAGGGCATGTTCGAGGACCTCGGCCTGAAGTACGTCGGCCCGATCGACGGGCACGACATCAAGGCCGTCGAGTCCGCGCTGCGGCGGGCCAAACGCTTCCACGGGCCGGTGCTGGTGCACTGCCTGACCGAGAAGGGCCGCGGCTACGAGCCCGCCCTCGCGCACGAGGAGGACCACTTCCACACCGTCGGCGCGATGGACCCCCTCACCTGCGTGCCGCTCGCGCCCGCCGGCGGGCCGTCCTGGACGTCCGTATTCGGCGACGAGATCGTGCGGATCGGCGAGGAACGCGACGACGTGGTGGCCATCACCGCGGCGATGCTGCATCCGGTGGGGCTCGGCAGGTTCGCCGAACGCTTTCCGGACCGGGTGTGGGACGTCGGCATAGCCGAACAGCACGCGACCGTGAGCGCGGCCGGCCTCGCGACCGGCGGCCTGCATCCCGTCGTCGCCGTCTACGCCACCTTCCTCAACCGGGCCTTCGACCAGCTGCTGATGGACGTGGCACTGCACCGCTGCGGGGTCACGTTCGTGCTGGACCGGGCCGGCGTCACCGGCGTGGACGGGGCGTCCCACAACGGCATGTGGGACATGTCCGTGCTCCAGGCCGTCCCGGGACTGCGCATCGCGGCCCCCCGCGACGCCGAGCAGTTGCGCGCGCAGCTGCGGGAGGCGGTCGCGGTGGACGACGCGCCGACAGTGGTCCGCTTCCCGAAGGAGTCGGTCGGACCGGAGGTGCCGGCCGTCGGCCGGGTTGGCGGTATGGACGTGCTGCACCGCGGCGACCGCGCGCAGGTGCTCCTGGTGGCCGTCGGCGTCATGGCGCCGGTGTGTCTCCAGGCCGCCGAGCTGCTGGAGGCCCGGGGCGTCGCCTGCACGGTCGTCGACCCCCGTTGGGTGAAGCCCGTCGACCCGGCCCTGCCCGGCCTCGCCGCCGAGCACCGGCTGGTGGCCGTCGTCGAGGACAACAGCCGGGCCGCCGGCGTCGGATCGGCGGTGGCGCTGGCCCTGGGCGACGCCGAGGTCGACGTGCCCGTACGACGGTTCGGGATCCCGGAGCAGTTCCTCGCGCACGCCAAGCGCGGCGAGGTGCTCGCCGACATCGGTCTCACCCCCGTCGAGGTGGCGGGCCGGATCAGCGCGAGCCTGGCCGCCGCGGATGTCAGGTCCGCCGACGCCGCGGCGACCGGCCCAGTCAAGGAGAAGGCTGAATGACCACGGAGTTCGACCTCGGCGCCCTCCTGGCCGAGCGCGGAGCCGAGCGCTACGAGCTGCACGGCAGATACCTCAACCACCAACTGCCGCGGATGCTGCACACCATCGGCTTCGACAAGGTCTACGAGCGCGGTGAGGGCGCGTACTTCTGGGACGCGGACGGGAACGACTACCTGGACATGCTCGCCGGGTTCGGGGTGATGGGGCTGGGCCGCCACCACCCCGTCGTCCGCAAGGCGCTGCACGACGTCCTCGACGCCCGGCTCGCCGACCTGACCCGCTTCGACTGCCAGCCGCTGCCCGGGCTGCTGGCCGAGAAACTGCTCGCCCACAGCCCGCACCTGGACCGGGTGTTCTTCGGCAACAGCGGCACCGAGGCGGTGGAGACGGCGCTGAAGTTCGCCCGGTACGCCACCGGCAGGCCGAGGGTCCTGTACTGCGACCACGCCTTCCACGGGCTCACCACGGGCTCGCTGTCGGTGAACGGCGAGCCGGGCTTCCGGGACGGGTTCGCGCCCCTGCTGGCCGACACGGCGGTCTCGCTCGGCGATCTCGACGCACTGGCCGGCGAGCTGAGGAAGGGAGACGTCGCCGCGCTGATCGTCGAGCCGATCCAGGGCAAGGGGGTGCACGAGGCGCCGCCCGGCTATCTGCGCGCCGCGCAGGAGCTGCTGCACCGGCACAAGGCGCTGCTGATCGCGGACGAGGTGCAGACGGGCCTCGGCCGGACCGGCGACTTCTACGCCTACCAGCACGAGGAGGGCGTCGAGCCGGACCTGGTGTGCGTGGCCAAGGCGCTGTCCGGGGGCTATGTGCCGGTCGGCGCCACGCTCGGCAAGGACTGGATCTTCAAGAAGGTCTACTCGTCGATGGACCGGGTGCTCGTGCACTCGGCGAGCTTCGGGTCCAACGCGCAGGCCATGGCGGCCGGGCTCGCGGTGCTGTCGGTCCTGGAGAACGAGCAGATCGTGGCCAACGCGCGGGTCACGGGCGACCTGCTCAGGTCCCGGCTGGCGGCGCTGGTCGACAAGTACGAGCTGCTGGCCGACGTCCGCGGCCGGGGCCTGATGATCGGGATCGAGTTCGGGAAGCCCAGGTCGCTGAAGCTGCGCAGCCGGTGGGCCATGCTCCAGGCGGCCCGCAAGGGACTGTTCGCGCAGATGGTGGTGGTACCGCTGCTCCAACGGCACCGCATCCTCACCCAGGTCTCCGGTGACCACCTGGAGGTGATCAAGCTGATCCCGCCGTTGATCGTCGGCGAGCGGGAGGTGGACCGGTTCGTCGACGCCTTCACCGCCGTGATGGACGACGCGCACAGCGGCGGCGGGCTGATGTGGGACTTCGGCAGGACGCTGGTGAAGCAGGCGGTGGCCAACCGCTGAGCGGCGCGGGAGCGCGGGAGGCCGGCAGAGCTGACCCGGCTCCCGAGTGTTTTTGCCTCTGAGGCAAGGAATTTGCCGCAGAGGCAAATTCGGCGTGCAATGGAGCCATGAACTCGCCCGAGTCGCAGGCCCCGGCGGAACCAGCCGGGGCACTTCCCGCCGTCGCCCCCCAACTGCGCGCCCTGCGCCGCCGGGCCGCCCTCACCCTGGAGGCCGCGGCCCGCGCCGCCGGGCTGTCGCCGGCCCATCTCTCCCGCCTGGAGACCGGGCAGCGCCAGCCCTCGCTGCCGATGCTGCTCGCGCTCGCCCGCATCTACGGTACGACGGTCTCGGAACTGCTCGGCGAGACGTCCGCCGACCGGGACGCCGTCGTCCGCGCCGCCGACATGGAGCCGACCCGCGCGGGCGGCTGGACGTACTGGCAGGCGGGCGCCTCCGGGCGCGGGCTGCAGGCCCTGCGCGTCCAGGTGCCGTACGGCTCCCAGGGGGACGTCGTGCGCGTGCACCCCGGGGAGGAGTGGCTGCACGTCCTGCGCGGGCGGCTGCGGCTGCGCCTGGGGGACACCACCGAGCTGCTCGGGCCGGGTGACAGCGCGCACTTCGACTCGCTGACCCCGCACCGCATCGCGGCGCAGGACGACGACGGGGTCGAGCTGCTCTTCGTCCACACCCTGCTGCAGAGCCCCACGGCCGCGCTGTGCCTGGGCCCGACCCCTTCGGACATCGGAGAGACACCATGAAGGACATCGAGGAGAAGTTCCCTCGCTCCCTCTGGATCCGGCTGATCATCTACATCGCGGTGGGACACCTCTTCGCGGGCTTCCTGTGGCTGCTGTTCGAGGTGGGGGCCAACCAGTAGAGCCCCGGGGGCCGGTGCGGCCTCCGGGGCGCGGTGCCGGTCGCGGTGTCAGTCGAGCAGCCGGTCCCGCAGCCGCTCGCGGGTCTCGGGGGAGAGCCCGAGGCCCTCCTCCAGATAGGCGTCGACGCCGCCCCAGATCTCCTCGATGGTCTCCACGGCCGCCGCGAGGTACTCCGCGCGCGCGTCGAAGAGGGGAGCGAGCAGCTCCATGACCTCGGGGGAGTAGGCCTCGGCGGAGGTGGCGCTGCGGCGCACCCGGTAACGGCGGTGCTTGGCGTTGGACTCCAGGTAGTCGGCGAGGATCGCCTCACGCTCCACGCCCAGGGCGAGCAGCGTCACCGCGATGGACAGGCCGGCGCGGTCCTTGCCCGCCGCGCAGTGCATCAGGGCCGGGACGCTGTCCTCGGCGAGCGAGTGCAGCACCCGCGCGTGCTCGGCCGTCCGCTCCCTGATGATCGAGCGGTAGGAGGCGATCATCCGGCCGGCGGCCTTGCCGTCGCCGAGGATCGCGCGCAGCTGGTCGATCTCGCCGTCGCGCACCATCTTCCAGAACTCGGAGCCGTCCGCGGGGTCCGACAGGGGCAGGTTCACATTGCGCACGCCCGGCAGTTCGACGTCCGGGCCCTCCAGCTTCTGGTCCGCGGCGTTGCGGAAGTCGAAGATCGTGTGCAGGCCCAGGCCGGAGAGGAACGCGGCGTCCTCGTCGGTCGCGTGCGCGAGATGTCCGCTGCGGAACAGCGCGCCGTGCCGCACCCTACGGCCGTCGACGGTCGGCAGACCGCCCACATCCCGGAAGTTGCGCACAGCGGCCAGCTCGGGCTCGGTCGACGGGATCTGCTGCGTCACGGGGGCTCCCTCGCTGCCGGTCTCCGTCGGCGCGGCTCGTGGTGGCCGACGGGACATCTCCCCGACGATACGACATGGATTCCCCGGGCAACGGGTTGTCCACAGGGCGGTACCGCGCACGTCTGCCCAGGTGAAGAGTTGTCCACCGAAAGTTGCCCGGCAGGCCGGCCGCATTCGATGATGTTGGTGCTTGATCGCACCTGTTCGAATCAGTGGGGGTTTGATGCCCGAGATCGCCGACAACGGCCGCACCTGGCTCCTTTCCGGGCCGACGAGCAGCTACGCCCTCCACCTCACCGAGGGCGACGAGCTGGTCCACCTGCACTGGGGCCCGGGCATCGCGCTCGCGGACGCCGAGGCGCTCGCCGGCCATCCGCCGTCGGAGCGCGGGGCGTCCTTCGAGTCCCCGCTCGACGGCCGGGAGGAGTACCCGGTCGAGGGCGGACCCCGCTTCGTCCGGCCCGCCCTGTCCGTGCGCACCGACGAGCGACGCGGCACCGAGTGGTCCTACGAGGGCTTCGAGGCCGACGGCGGCGAGCTGCGGCTGCGGTTCCGGGACGCCGGGCTGACCGTCACCCTGCACTACCGGATGCGGGGCGATGTCGTCGAGCGCTGGACGACCCTGCGCAACGACGGTGAGCGGCCGCTGGAGCTGCTGCGCGCCGACTCCGCCACCTGGACCCTGCCCGAGCGCGACGACTGGCGGCTGTCGCAGCTGCACGGCCGCTGGGCCGCCGAGTCCCGGCTCACCCGGTCCCCCCTCACCTACGGGGAGCAGGTCATCGGCAGCCGCCGCGGCCACACCGGGCACCAGCACCTGCCCTGGGTCGCCCTGGACACCGACGCGACCGAGGAGCGCGGCGAGGTCTACGGCTGCGCCCTCGGCTGGTCGGGTTCCTGGCGGATCGCCGTCGCCCAACTCCCGGACGCGCGCGTACAGATCACCGGGGGCGCCGGGTACGACGACTCGGGTCTGCTGCGGCTGGCCGCGGGGGAGTCCTTCACCACACCGGTCTTCGCCGGACTGTGGAGCGACGCCGGCTTCGGCGGTGCGAGCCGCACCTGGCACGCCTACCAGCGCGCGTACGTCGTCCCGGATGCCGAACAGGACCGGCCGGTGCTGTTCAACTCCTGGGAGGCCACCTACTTCGACATCTCCGAGGAGCAGCAGGGCACGCTCGCCCGGCGGGCCGCCGCGATGGGCGTGGAGCTCTTCGTCGTCGACGACGGCTGGTTCGGGGCGCGCACCGGCGACCATGCCGGGCTCGGCGACTGGCAGCCCAACCCCGACCGGTTCCCGGGCGGACTGAAGCCCCTCGCCGACTACGTGCACGGCCTCGGCATGCAGTTCGGCATCTGGGTCGAGCCCGAGATGGTCAACCCGGACAGCGAGCTGTACCGGGCCCACCCCGACTGGGTGCAGTTCCAATCGGGACGAAAGCGGACGGAATTCCGCAATCAGCTCGTGCTGAACCTCGCGCGCGAGGACGTCCAGGAGTACCTCTGGGAGCAGCTCCACGGACTCCTCTCCAGCGCGCCCGTCGACTATGTGAAGTGGGACTTCAACCGCTGCTTCACCGACGCCGGCTGGCCGGACGACCCCTACCCGCAGCGCCTCTGGGTCGACCACGTCCGGGCTCTGTACGCGCTCCTGGACCGGCTGCGGGCGGCCCACCCCGGGGTCGCCTTCGAGTCCTGCTCCGGCGGCGGCGGGCGCATCGACCTCGGGATCATGAGCCGCACCGACCAGGTGTGGACCTCCGACAACACCGATCCGCTCGACCGGCTCGACATCCAGCACGGCTTCAGTCAGATCCACCCCGCCCGGGTCATGGCTGCGTGGGTCACCGACAGTCCCAACACCCAGCTCAACGGCCGGGTCAGCTCGCTGCGCTTCCGGTTCGTCAGCGCCATGGCCGGCGTGCTCGGCGTCGGCGGGGACCTCTCCGAGTGGAGCGAGGAGGAGCTCGCCGAGGCGCGTCGGTGGGTGGACCTCTACAAGGAGATCCGGCCCCTCGTGCAGCAGGGCGACCTCTACCGGCTGCGGCCCCCGGCGGGCGGCCTGAGCGCCGTCCAGTATGTGCGCGGTGACGAGAGTGTCGTCCTCGCCTGGCTCCAGGCGCAGCGGTTCGGCGAGCCCGTTCCGGCGCTGCGGCTGCGCGGACTCGACCCGACAGCGTCGTACGAATGCCGTGAAACGGGCGAAGTCCACCGAGGGGCGGTGCTGCTGCACCACGGACTGCGTACCGCACTGCGGGGCGACCTTGATGCGACGGTTATCCGGCTGCGTCGCATCTGAGGTTTCTGTCCGAATTGGATCCTTCGTTCCAACTCGCTCTGGAATAAAGGAACCTGGAGAGCCGTCACGTGAGCAGCGTCATATCCGTGACCGTGCGTCGTTCGCCATGTCCACGTAATTCGCATGCTTTCAAGGGTGCTTGCCGATGAACGAGCCCTTTGACTCACGCAGTGTGACCGGGGAATCTCGCAGCGGATCAAGAGAAAGGCGTTAACAGCACAACCTCTGCTTGTCCCTGTGCGTCCTGGTCGCTTACGTTCCACACCAATCCGGACGGACGCCGAATCCTGCCACCGCCCGGAACCCGCGCACTCACCCGTACGTGGCAGGAGCGGGGGACCCACAGGCACAACCGCCTGTTCCGGTCTCCGGAACAGGCTTTGGGGTAAAGCCGCGCCTCGGCGCGGCCGGACATCTCCAGTCCGCACCCGACAGCTCACCTCGCAGGCGCCGGAGAGGAATTCGCCATGCCCGCGAAGGGTAAGCACCGCCGTCCGAAGCCCCAGCGCTTCACTCGCTCCATCGCCGTCGCCGGAACCGGCGGCGCCGCGCTCGCCCTTCCGCTCATAGGTGCCGCCGGCGCTCACGCGGCCCCCGCGCAGTCCGTCTCCCAGTCGGCTTCCCAGGCCGTTCCGGAAAAGGCCGTGCAGTCCGTGCCGGTGGCGCAGAAGACGGCCACCGCCACGACGGCGAAGACCTACACCGTGCGGTCCGGCGACTATCTCTCGAAGATCGCCGACGACCAGAACGTCAGCGGCGGCTGGCAGAAGCTCTACCAGGACAACCGTCAGGCCGTCGGCGGCGACCCGTCGCTGATCCACCCCGGACTGAAGCTCTCCATCGGCAAGAAGGCCGCGACCTCCGCGACCGGCGGCACCGGCTCGTCCTCCGGTTCCTCCTCGTCCTCCTCGTCCTCCTCGTCGAAGTCGAAGGCGTCCGGAACCAAGTCGTCGTCCTCTTCCTCCTCTTCCTCCTCTTCCTCCTCGTCGTCCGGTTCGTCCTCCTCGAAG
Organism: Streptomyces sp. NPDC060002; assembly: GCF_042737245.1. Taxonomy (NCBI): domain Bacteria; kingdom Bacillati; phylum Actinomycetota; class Actinomycetes; order Kitasatosporales; family Streptomycetaceae; genus Streptomyces; species Streptomyces sp. NPDC060002. The sequence continues at coordinate 529,388 of NZ_JBHWUW010000001.1, read as the reverse complement.
ACGGTCACCCAGGCCGCCGAGAGCGGCACCGGTACCTCCAGCGGCTACACGCTGCCGGTGGGGGGCGCCACCGTCGGCACCGCCTACCACACGGCCGGCAGCATGTGGTCCAGCGGCTACCACACCGGCACCGACTTCGTCGTCCCGACCGGCACCACCCTCAAGGCCGTGGGTGCGGGCACCGTCGTCTCCGCGGGCTGGGGCGGCGCGTACGGCAACCAGGTCGTCATCAAGCTCGCCGACGGCTACTACGCCCAGTACGCCCACCTGTCCCAGCTCTCCGTCTCGGCCGGCCAGACCGTGACCGCGGGCCAGCAGGTCGGCCTCTCCGGCGCGACCGGCAATGTGACCGGCCCGCACCTGCACTTCGAGATCCGCACCACCCCGGACTACGGCTCCGACGTGGACCCGATCGCCTACCTCCGCTCGCACGGCGTCTCCGTCGGCTGATCCCCTCCGACTCCGACGACCTCCCGCCTGACACGCGGCCCAAGGCCGGACCCCGATCCCCGGGTCCGGCCTTCGGCGTGTCCGGGCGGCGCCGGTGTGGGAGTTCGCGCGTTCATGATCGTTCTATTGCGTTCTTGTGGCAGCCCTTCTCGCCCCATCGACAGGTGGGACAGAGTGGGGACACAGTGATCCCCGTCAGTGAGCAAGCGCTTTCTATCGCTCCTCGGAGGTCCTGTGTCCGGCGTCGACCGACGCATCGTCATCAAGGGCGCCGCCGCCGCGGCCGCCGTCACCGTCGCGGCCCTGCTGGCCGGACTCGTCTCCGCGCCTCCCGGGCACGCCGCCGGGACCCCGCGCCGGATCGTCGAGAACCTCGACCGCGGCCTGGTCGCCACCCCGTCAGGCGACGGGACCTTCCTCAGCTGGCGGCTGCTCGGCACCGAATACGCGCGGTACGGCGACGCCATCGCCTTCAACGTCTACAAGAACGGCCGCCGCCTCAACCGGGAGCCGATCAGGAAATCGACGACCTATCAGGACGACAGCCGGGGGACGGGGACGTACACCGTCCGCGCCGTCGTCGACGGGCATGTGCAGAAGCCGAGTCCGGCAGCCCTGCTCCTCACCGACGGCTACGCCGAGATCCCGCTGGCCGGCGCCGACGGCTACACCGTGCAGCACGCCTGGCCGGGTGACCTCGACGGCGACGGACGCTACGAGCTCGTCGTCAGCCGGCTGTCCGGGACCCGCGACCGGCCGGACCTGCTGGAGGCGTACACGCTCACCGGCGAGCGCCTGTGGCGGGTCGACCTCGGCCCCGGCTCCTACACCCAGGCCGGCGGGAACGGCGCCAACGACCCGGCGCCCGCCGCGATCAGCGGGTCCACGGCGATCGGCGGCTACCGCAACGACGACAACGTCACCGTCTACGACCTCGACTCCGACGGCCGTGCCGAGGTGCTGGCGCACACCGCCGCCGGGACCACCTTCGCCGACGGTGCTCAGGTCACCGCCGCCTCGCCCGCGAACCAGTTCGTGTCGGTGATCGACGGAGCGACCGGCACCGAGCGGACCCGGCAGCCCGTCCCCGACGACTTCGTGGCCGACGGCCCCTCCGGCGGCCACTTCGGCATCGCCTACCTCGACGGCGAACACCCCAGCCTGGTCACCAAGTCGGTCACCCGGGTCGGAGCCAGGCGCGGCGCGTTCCGGGTCCTGTTCCAGACCTGGGACTTCGACGGCACGGACCTCACCCGCCGTTGGAAGCACGTCGTGGACCCGACGACCGGCGCGACCAGCTTCCACCAGATCCGCACCGTCGACGTCGACGGGGACGGCAGGGACGAGATCGCCGACGGCAACTACGTCGTGAACAGCGACGGCACGCTGCGCTACGTCGTCGACGGGGCCATCCACGGCGACCGCTTCGACATCGCCGACCTCGACCCCGACCGGCCCGGCCTGGAGGGCTTCGCCATCCAGCAGTCCGAGCTGGGCATCGTCTCCGCGTTCCCCTGGTACTACTACGACGCCGACACCGGCGAGCGGCTGGTGACCGGCTCGCACCCGGCGAGCCCGGTGAGCGACGCCGACCTCGACACCGGCCGAGGGAACGCCGCGGACATCGACCCGGACCACCGCGGCTACGAGTACTGGACGTCCACCGCCGACGTGACCCGGCCCGGCGCGGGCGTCTTCAACGTCCAGGACGGCAAGGTCTCCACCACCACTGCCAGCGTCAACTTCCGTATCTGGTGGGACGGTGACAAGGCGTCGGAGCTGCTCGACTTCACCCGCGTCGAGAAGTGGGACCCGGCGACCGAGAGCAGTGCCACGGTCTTCGACCCGGCCGGCGTCGTCTCCGGGGCCCGCAACGCCACCCCCTTCTACGGCGACCTCCTCGGCGACTGGCGCGAGGAGATCCTCGCCGAGACCGCCGACCACACCGCGCTGCGCCTCTACACCACCACCGCGCCGACCGGCACCCGCTTCTACACGCTCGCGCAGAACCCCGCGTACCGCCTCGGCTGGACCGTACGCGGCTACCTCCAGTCCACGTACACCGACTACTACCTCGGCACCGAGACCCGCCGTGTCCCCCAGCCGCACCTCACCACCCCCACCCACTGAAGGAGCCGACCGACATGACGACCACCCGCAGGGCATTCGGAGCCCTCGCCGCCGGCGCCGCGCTGGCCGCCCTCGCCCCGGCGGCCACCGCGAGCGCCCGGTCCCGCCACCGCCGTCTGATCGCCCACGACGACTTCCGCCACGGCCTGCGCCAGTGGGCCGTGGAACTGGAGAAGGGCGGAACGGTCACCGCCTCCCGCGGGACCCTGGAGGTCGACGTACCCGCCGGGGCGACGATCTGGTTCAAGCGGCCGCTCGAAGGGCCGTACGTCCTCGAGTACGTCGCCACGCCCGTCTCCGCGGGCGGGGTCAACGACCGCGTCTCCGACCTCAACAACTTCTGGAACGCCGTCGACGTCCGCTCCCCGGAGAATCTCTTCGCCACCCCGCGCGGCGGCGCCCTCGCCGAATACGACTACCTCAGGACCTATTACGTCGGCTACGGCGCCAACACCAACACCACGACCCGGCTGCGCCGCTACGTCGGCGAGGCGGGGGTGCGTCCGCTGATCTACGACTACACCGAGCCGCTGCTCGTCGCGAACGAGCCGAACCACGTCCGCATCGTCTCCGACGGTTCGGTCGTCCGCTGGTGGAACAACGGCCGGCTCGTCTTCGACCACACCGACCCGGAGCCCTACACGGGCGGGCACTTCGCCTTCCGGACCACCTGGAGCCATTTCCGGATCAGCGACTTCCGGGCGTGGTCCCTTATTCCCTGATTGGCAAACTCTTTAAGGGTGTCTTATCTCACCGCACGTCAACCCCTTCCTACGATCGCGTAGGTCACATTCGAAGGTGAATGATGAACTGCTGTGGCAGACGATTCGAAGAGTGACGACAGATCAGTGATCAGGTCGTACGTGGCGGTGGGGGACAGCTTCACCGAGGGCGTCGGCGACCCAGGCCCCGACGGGGCGTTCGTCGGCTGGGCGGACCGCTTCGCGGTGCTCCTCGCCGACCGGCGCCCCGAGGGCGACTTCAACTACACCAACCTCGCGGTCCGCGGGAAGCTGCTCGACCAGATCATGGAGGACCAACTCCCCAGGGCGGTGGAACTCGCCCCGGACCTGGTCTCCTTCTGTGCGGGCGGCAACGACATCCTCCGTCCCGGTACCGACCCGGACGAGGTCGCCGAGCGTTTCGAGCGCGCGATCTCGGCCCTGACCGAAGCAGCCGGCACCGTGATGGTGACGACCGGCTTCGACACCCGTGGCGTCCCCGTGCTCAAGCACCTGCGCGGCAAGATCGCCACCTACAACGGGCACGTCCGTGCCGTGGCCGACCGCTACGGCTGTCCGGTGCTCGACCTGTGGTCCCTGAAGTCCATTCAGGACCGCAGAGCCTGGGACGGCGACCGGCTCCACCTCTCCCCGGAGGGGCACACGCGCGTGGCGCTGCGCGGTGGGCTGGCCCTCGGCCTCGAGGTGCCGGCCGACCCGGAGCAGCCGTGGCCGCTGCTCCCGCCGCGCGGCACCCTGGACGTGCGGCGCGACAACGTCCACTGGGCGCGCGAGTACCTGGTGCCGTGGATCGGACGCCGGCTGCGCGGGGAGTCCTCGGGCGACCACGTGACCGCCAAGGGCACGCTGTCGGCGGACGACATCAGGATGCGGATAGCGGCCGTGGCCTGAACCACCGAGCGGGCGGGACGCCGGCCGTGGACGACGCACGGCCGGCCGCTCCACCAGTGAGGTGATCGCACGGGAGTGGTGCCCGGGCGGTGCCGGGCACGGGTGCTGGGATGACCGCACCCGCACCTGGCACCGCCCGACACCTCCAAGGACCGGTCCCGCATGCCCCTTCCCGGTACGCCCTTTGCCCGTAAGCCCGTCGCCGCGGCCCTCGCCTCCCTGCTCGCCCTGGGCGTCACGGCACTCACCGCGCCCACGGCCGCCGCGCTGCCCGCTCACCCCGCCGCGACGGCCCGTCCGCTCGCGCCGGACAGCCCCGCCACCCTCACGGTGACCGGCGAAGGCAGCGCGAGCGCGCCGCCCGACCTCGCGGTCGTCGGCGCCGGCGTCGAGGCCTCCGCCAAGACCCCGCAGTCCGCGCTGGACGCACAGAACAGGGCGGCCGCCGCGCTGCTGGCCGCCGTCCGCGCCCAGGGCGTCGCCGACCGGGACATCCGAACGGAGAGCGTCTCCCTCGACGCCGTCTACGACCACACGGGCGGCACCGCCCGTCTGACGGGCTACCAGGCCGCGCAGTCCTTCTCCGTGAAGGTGCGTGAGGTGGCGAAGGTCGGCGTGGTCGTGCAGGCGGTCACCGACGCCGCCGGTGACGCCGGGCGGATCGGCTTCGTGGCCTTCGACGTCGCCGACCCCGCCCCGCTGCGGGCCGGCGCGCGCGAGGCCGCGCACGCCGACGCCCACGCCAAGGCCGAACAGTACGCCCGCCTCGGCGGGCGCCGCCTGGGCCGTCTCGTCTCGCTCAGCGAAGACGCCTCCAGCTCCCCGCGCCCGGCGCCGTCGGCCGCGGACACGCCCGGGGCAGGCCTCGGCGGTGTGCCGGTCGCGCCCGGCGAGATCCGGGCGACGGCGACGGTGACCGCGGTGTACGAGCTGGACTGAGCAGGCCGCGGGACCGGGCCGCGGTTCCGCCCGCGACCGCCCGGCGCCGTCGGCCGCGGACACCGGGGTGTCCCCCCTCGGCGGTGTACAACCCGGATCGAGCCACCGGCCGGGGTGGGCTTCGGGCAGGGAGAGCCACCGGTTGGGCCGAGGCGTCGGCAGGGGTGGGCTTCGGGCCGGGCGAGCCACCGGTTGGGCCGAGGCGTCGGCAGGGGTGGGCTTCGGGCAGGGAGAGCCACCGGTTGGGGTGGCCTTCAGACCGGGTGGTCCACGAGCCGGGGTGGGACTCGGCCCGGACGAGCCACCGCCGGGGTGGGTGCCGGGCCGGCTCGGAGGCGCGCAGGTCGGCCGGCCGGCCGGCGTGGCGAGCTCCGGGTACGTGGCGGCGGCCGGTCTCTCAGCGCTCCTGGGCGCTCAACGTATCGGGGCCCAGCCCGAGTTCCCGGGCCAGCGCCTGGTCGACCCACTCCTGGGCCCGGGCCCGGGACACCGAGCCCGCGTAGGACGTCAGCTGTACGGCGAGTCCGTCGAGCAGGGCCGTCAGGCGCAGGGCCGTGCCGGCCGGGTCCGGGCACCGGAACTCGCCCGCGGCCACGCCCTCCGCGATCACCTCGGCGAGCGCCGCCTTCCACTCCTTGTCGAGATCCCGTGCGACGTCCCGCAGCGCGGGCTCGCGCAGCGACACCGCCCAGCCCTCGATCCACAGCCGCCAGCCCTTGGCCTGTCCCGTGGGCGCGTACCAGCGCACCGCCGACCGCAGCCGGCGCAGTGCCGTGGTACGGCGGCCGACCAGCTTGCGCAGCCGCGCCAGGTCGCCCTCGGCCGCGAAGGCGAACGCGTCGGCGACGAGCTTCTCCTTCGTCGAGAAGTGGTACAGCACCAGGGCGTTGCTCACACCGAGGGCCGCGGCCACGTCGGCGATCCTGACCGCCGCCACGCCCCGCGCCTCGATCTGCTCGATGGCCGCCCGCAGCAGTTCCTCGCGCCGCTCGGCCACACTCAACCGGACCCTCACCACGCCGTCACCCTAATCCGTCGGCGTGAGCGCCGCCGGACCGGTCCGTGCCGGCGGACGCTCACCGAACGGGCCGGTACCGCCCGAAGCGTTCCGCGATCACCGGCAGCCGCTGTTCGGCGATGGTGTGCGCGGCGGCCCGGGGTGTCGTGCCGTCCGCCTCGGCGCGGGCCAGCACCAGTTCCACCAGGGCGCGCATCGAGCGCCGCGTGTACGCGAAGGCCTCCGCCGCGTCCGCGCCGATGTCGCCGAACAGCGTCCACCACCACCAGGCGTTCGTCGCGGAGTTGACGACGACGTCCGGCAGCACGCTCACCCCGCGCGCGTGCAGCAGCCTCTCCGCCTCCGGCAGGACGGGCATGTTGGCCGCCTCGGCGATCCACCGGGCGCCGATCCGCTCCTGCTCCTCGACCCCGATCGCGTACGACACGGCGGCCGGCACCAGCACCTCCGCCTCCACCGACAGCCAGGCGTCGCCCGGCAGCTCGAGGTCTGTGGGGCGCAACACGGAGCGGTCGACGGTGCCGTGGGCGTCCCGCGCGGCGAGCAACGCCTCCACGTCGAGACCGGCAGGGTGGGCGATCGTGCCCTTGACGTCGGCGACGGCCACGACCGTCAGCCCCGCGCGCGTGAGGAAGCGCGCGGTGGCCCCGCCCATGGTGCCGAACCCCTGGAGGGAGACCCGCGTCCCGGCGTACGCCGTCCCGGCCCGGTCGAGGGCGGTGAGCACGGACTCGGCGACCCCGCAGCCGCCGACCAGCTCGTCCAGGCCGATGCCGTCCACCTCGACGGCGAAGGCGGCGGCGAGCCGCTCGCGGGCGGCGAACTCGTCGTCCAGCAGCGGGTAGACCGCCTGCACGGAAGACACCAGTCCCGCTTCCGCGGCCGCCCGGTCCACCAGGTCCTGGGTCAGCCCCAGGTCCTCGCCGGTGGTCCAGCAGTTCTCCACATAGGGCCGCACCGCCCGCAGGTAGCGCACCAGCAGTCCGTACGCCTCCGGGTCCCGGGGATCACAGTCGATGCCGCCCTTGGCTCCGCCCAGGGGGACGTAGCGGGCCTCGGGGTCGTAGTGCAGCGCCTCCTTGAGGCTCATGCCGCGGGCGAGCCCGGTCACCTCCTCCAGGGTGCAGCCCGCCCGCATCCGCAGACCGCCGCTGCACACGCCGCGCACGAGCCGGTCGACGACCAGGTGGCCCTGGCGCCCGGTGACGTGGTCGGTCCAGGTGAGCGACAGGTAGGGGGCGGTCATGCGAACTCCTCGACCGGCGGGCCGGTACGGCCGAAACGGCTGATACTGAACAGTGGGTCAGTATTGGAACGCGGGGACGCCGTGTCAAAGCAGGCTCGCGGCGGAATGACCGGGGTGACCCCGGCGTTGTCGGAGCGGGCGACCATAATGGAATGCCTCAGCGACTCCCCCTGGAGGTACCGTGTCCGGTTTCCGTTCCCTGAGCTCCGGGCTCCGCGCTCTACAGCCCGCGGCCTTCGGCGCGGATCCGAGCGGTGAGCGCCTGGCGCGCATCCGCAGATCGCCCCACTTCAAGGACGGGGTCTTCCAGAACCCCGGCGGCCTGGCGAGCACCCGGCCCTCGGGCTCGATGCTCGAGTTCGCCAAGGCCTTCTTCGACAAGGACCAGCGCCCCCGCCGCGCGCCCGCGGGCACCGTACCCGTGCACCCCACCACCCTCGCCGATCTCGCCGAGCCGCCGGTGACGGGCCTGCGGCTGACCTGGTTGGGGCACTCCAGTGTGCTCGCGGAGATCGACGGGCGGCGCGTGCTGTTCGACCCCGTCTGGGGCGAGCGCTGTTCCCCCTTCTCCTTCGCGGGACCCAAGCGGCTGCACCCCGTCCCGCTGCCGCTGGCCGCGCTGGGCCCGGTCGACGTCGTCGTCATCTCCCACGACCACTACGACCATCTGGACCTGCCCACGATCAAGGCGCTCGCGGACACGGACACCCTGTTCGCCGTGCCGCTCGGCGTCGGCTCCCACCTCGAACACTGGGGAGTGTCCGCCGACCGGCTGCGCGAGCTGGACTGGCACGAGGCGACGAAGGTCGGCGGACTCACCCTGACCGCCACCCCGGCCCGTCACTTCTGCGGCCGCGGGCTGCGCAACACCCAGCACACCCTGTGGGCCTCCTGGGTCGTCGCGGGCGAGGAGCACCGGATCTACCACAGTGGTGACACCGGCTACTTCGAGGGTTTCAAGGACATCGGCGCCGAGCACGGTCCGTTCGACGCGACCATGATCCAGATCGGGGCCTACTCGGACTTCTGGCCCGACATCCACATGACCCCCGAGGAGGGCATGCGCGCCCACCTGGACCTCCAGGGCGGTCCCGGCGGAGTGATGCTGCCGATCCACTGGGGCACGTTCAACCTCGCCACCCACGCGTGGACCGACCCGGGCGAGGGCACCCTGGCCGCCGCACGGGCCGTCGGCGCGCGGGCCGCCCTGCCCCGACCCGGCGAGCCCTTCGAGCCCGGGGCCGAGGCCGTCCCGGACGAGCCGTGGTGGCGGGAGGTGGCGCTCGCTCCGGCCGCCGGATGGCAGCCCCTGATCGCGACGGTAACCAAGGCCAAAGCCGATACCGAGAGTGACGAAAGTCGAGGTGCCGTCGAGGGCGGCGATGCGCCGGAGGCGGTCCCGGCGGGCTGACCCAGGGCCTGAGGTGAACGACCGTGCGGGCCGGGGAGCGAAAAGCTCCCCGGCCCGCACGGTCGTTTCCGGACCGTCTCTGACCAGGTCTGATCGGCATCTTTCCGTGTTGCTCCCTGAGTGGCGCGGCCTTATCGGTCTGTCGTGCGAAGCCTCATACCAGAGCGGGACGCTCGCCGGGTGACTTTGTCAACTGCCCACCGCACCTGACACGTTGCCGACTACTGTGAGTGGCCGTCGGGTGACAGCGGGCCGAATTCTTCGGCTCTCCCGACCGACGGCCAGGCTCGACGGACCAGTACGAGGACACCGATGTCTCACCTCCGCGCACCCGCCGCACGTGCCGACCGCCGTGAGGGCGGGCGGCACGGGCGACCGGTCGCCCGCCCCGCACCGGCGCCGGCCGAGACACACATACGGCACCAGTTGCTGCGGCTCGCCGTGCTCCCGCCGACCGCGGTCGCCCTCAGCGCCTGCGCGGTCGTCCTGTTCACCGTGCGCTCGTCCGGCATCCGGCCCGGCGCGACCCTGTGGGCGGTCGTCGCCGGCGGCGTCGCGGTGACCGGCGTCGGCATCGTGATCGCCGCCGTGGCCGCGGACCGCGCCGCCCGCTCCGTCAGCGACCGCGTCGCGGCCCTGCGCCGCGGCAGCGCGCGCGGCGAGGCCGACCTGCGGGCCGTCATCGAGGCGCTGCGCCGCGGCGAGGTCCCGCCCCAGCGCACGTCGCGCGGCGGCCCGCCCGGCGACGCCGACGACTTCGAACTGCTCGCCGCCGACCTGGCCCGGGCCCGCGACGGGGCCGTCACCGCCGCCGTCCAGGCCGCGCAGCTGTCCAGTCAGGCGGGCAGCGAACAGAAGCTGGAGGTCTTCGTCAATCTCGCGCGGCGCCTTCAGTCCCTGGTGCACCGCGAGATCTCGATCCTCGACGAGCTGGAGAACGCGATCGAGGACCCCGACCTCCTCAAGGGCCTCTTCCACGTCGACCACCTCGCCACCCGTATCCGCCGGCACGCCGAGAACCTCGCCGTCCTCGGCGGGGCCGTCTCCCGGCGGCAGTGGAGCAACCCGGTCTCCATGACCGAGGTGCTGCGCTCCGCCATCGCCGAGGTCGAGCAGTACGCACGGGTCAAGCTCGTCCCGCCCATCGACGGCGAACTGCGCGGCCACGCCGTCGCCGACGTCATCCACCTGCTCGCCGAACTCGTCGAGAACGCCACGGTGTTCTCCGCCCCGCACACCCAGGTGCTGCTGCGCGCCAACCTCGTGACCTCCGGGCTCGCCGTGGAGGTCGAGGACCGCGGCCTCGGTATGCCCGCCGAGGAGCAGAGCAGGATGAACGCCCTGCTCGCCGACCCCGACCAGGTCAACGTCGGCCGGCTGCTGGCCGACGGCCGCATCGGCCTGTTCGTCGTCTCCCAGCTCGCCCGGCGGCACGGCATCCGGGTCCGTCTCCAGAGCAACATCTACGGCGGCGTCCAGGCCGTCCTCGTCGTGCCGCAGGCGCTGCTGGGCTCCGCGCCGGGCGTCCCCGGGGCGGTATCGCAGGGTCCGGACACCGACGGCGCCGGCCGGCCCCTCGCACCCGCCGCACCTCCCGCGCCTCCCGCCCCGGTACGGCCGCCCCTGCCCCCCGCCGCGCAGCCCCGCGCCGCCCGGACACCCGATCCCGCACAGCCGCACCACCCCCGGAACACCGCGGGCGTGTGCCGGCCGACGGGCTTCGCGCACCCCCAGGACGCGCCGGGTGCGGGCGGTCCATCGGTGCCGTCCCCCGGGCGGGGCACCGACGGTGCCGGGCGGTCGTTCGTGCCGGTGCGGGTGGCGGACGGCGTCGTGCCTGCCGGTCCGTCGGGCGGGTCGCCCCAGGCGTGGGACGGCTCGGGTGCGGGCGGTCCATCGGTGCCGTCCCCCGGGCGGGGCACCGACGGTGCCGGGCGGTCGTTCGTGCCGGTGCCGGTGCCGGTGCCGGTGCCGGTGCCGGTGCCGGTGTCGGTGCGGGTGGCGGACGGCGTCGTGCCTGCCGGTCCGTCGGGCGGGTCGCCCCAGGCGTGGGACGGCTCGGGTGCGGGTCGGACCCCGGCCCCGTCCCCGTCCCCGACGCAGGACACGCCCGGCTCGGGGGTGCCCCAGGTCGCCCCGCGTCCGCAGGGTCACCCGAGCGGCTCCGGCCCTGTCCACGCGGCCTCGCCGCCCCCGGACCCCGCCCCCGCCGAGCCGGCCCCGCGGCGGCCGGCCGCACCCGCGCCCCTGCCCGTCCGAGGCGCCCGCGCGGCACGGCCCAACCCGGCCGAGGCCGTGCCCGGCATCCGGCGCGGCGACCGGCCCGTCGTCGAGGAGCACGCGGGCATCGCGCCCACCCCGCGCGTCGGCACGGTGCGCGGCACCATGGGCAAGCCCCAACTGCCCCGCCGCCGCGCCCAGGAACACCTCGTGCCCCAGCTGCGCGGCGGCCCGGCCCCGCGCCAGGACTCCGAGCAGCCCGCCGGTCACGACCCCGGCCTGATGGCGGCCTTCCAGCGCGGCATCGGCCTGGCCGAGGCCCAGCAGAGCCTGGAGGCCGCCGACATCCTGGACCCGGCACCGTCGCGGCCGCCCGCCCCCGCCCCCCTCGAAGTCCTGCTCGACCCGGCCGCCCACCCGGCGTCGGACCACGGCCGGCGTCCCGGAGGCCACGGTGCCGCCGGCGGTGACGCCCCGGGCGGGGGCGCGGCAGAGGGCCGGCCGGTGCCGCTCCCCGTCGACGCCGACGTACGGCCGCCGCATCCGTCCCGCATACCGCAGGCGCGCCCCACGCCCGCCGCCGCGCCGCCCGAGGCGTACGGCACGCGTGACGGGCTGGACCTGCCCGGTCCCGACCGATCCACCGCCCGGCACGACGGGAGCGCACCAGCCGGATGAGCACTGTCACCCCCACCCCCACCCCCACCCCCACCCCCAGCGCTCCCGCAGACCTTCGTACCCCAAGGAGTCGATCCACCATGGCGAGCGATGCGCCGACCGGCCAGGTATCCGATCTCGACTGGCTGATGAGCGGCCTCGTGCAGCGCGTACCGCACACCACGAGCGCGGTGCTGCTCTCCTGCGACGGGCTGGTGAAGTCGGTCCACGGCCTCGACCCCGACAGCGCCGACCACATGGCCGCCCTGGCCTGCGGCCTGTACTCCCTCGGCCGTAGCGCCGGCGTCCGGTTCGGCGACGGCGGGGACGTGCGGCAGGTCGTCGTCGAACTCGACTCGACGCTGCTGTTCGTCACCACCGCCGGCTCGGGCGCGTGTCTCGCGGTGCTCGCCGGCCGGGAGGCCGACGCGGCCGTGCTCGGTTACGAGATGTCGATGCTCGTCAAGAGCGTCCGGCCGTATCTCATGACCGCGCCCCGGCAGCACACCGTCGAACCGTCGGTGATGGGACCTTGAGCGTGGCGGCGGCCGGCGACGGGCCCTGGCTCGACGACGCGGCCGGGCGGCTGGTGCGCCCCTTCACGGTCAGCGGCGGCCGGACCAAGCCCAGCGTCGCCCTCGACCTCATGTCGCAGGTGATGGCCACCGGGGCGACCCCTCTCGGCTACCTCGGTCCCGAACACGCGACCGCGCTCCATCTGACCCGCGCACCCGTCTCGGTGGCCGAGATCGCGGCCCATCTGAAGCTGCCGGCGGCGGTCACCAAGGTGCTGCTGTCGGACCTCCTCGACTGCGGGGCGCTGACCACCAAGCCCCCCGAGTACCACCACATCCCCACCGACCGGGCCCTTCTGGAGGCAGTGCTCGATGGACTACGACGACAGCTCTGAGTACGACGAGTACGACGAGCACCGCGAGCACGGCGCCCCTGACGGCGGCGGCTCGGACCCCTTTCCCACGGCGTTGAAGATCCTGGTCGCGGGCGGCTTCGGGGTCGGCAAGACGACCTTCGTCGGCGCCGTGAGCGAGATCGCGCCGCTCAGTACCGAGGAGCTGCTCACCACGGTCAGCGCCGCGACCGACAACCTCGACGGCATCGAGAACAAGGTCGAGACGACCGTCGCCATGGACTTCGGCCGCATCACCCTCGACCCGAGCCATGTCCTCTACCTGTTCGGCACGCCCGGCCAGGAGCGGTTCTGGTTCATGTGGGACGAACTCTCCGAGGGCGCCCTCGGCGCGGTCATCCTCGTCGACACCCGCCGCCTGGAGGAGTGCTTCGCGGCCGTCGACTTCTTCGAGGAACGCGGACTCGCCTTCATCATCGCCATCAACGAGTTCGACGGCTCCCACCGCTACAACCCCGAAGAGGTGCGCGCCGCCATCGACCTCACCCCGGACGTCCCCGTCGTGCGCTGCGACGCCCGTATCTCCGCGTCCGGTGTCCAGACCCTGCTCACCCTCGTCAAACACCTGATCGCCCACGCACCGGCCGCACCCCAGCCGAGCCGCGGCGCCCACATGTGATCCCCGCACCCAACGCCCCGGAGCCGCATATGACGTACGTCCACAGCGACGGAACCCGGACATGAGCTACGACCCGCCGCGCCCGGCCGGTCGTCTGCTGCTCACGCCGGAGGACAGGGAAGCTCCCGCCCGCGCCCGCAGGCTGCGCAGACTCGGCCTCGGGGGACAGCCGGAGCCCGCCCTGGACGCCTTCGCGGACCGCCTGGCCGAGGTGGCCGGAGCGCCGTACGCCATGGTCAACTTCCTGGACGAGGAACGGCAGTTCTTCGCCGGGCTGCACACCCCGGAGGGCGGCCGGGCCGCGCGCGGCGGCAAGCCCGAGGTGGGCCGCCGGCTGCCCCGCGACTACGGCTACTGCCCCCATGTCGTCGTGCGGCGCAAGGCGCTGGTGCTGGAGGACGTGGGCGACTACCCGCGCTTCGCGGGCAACCCGGTCGTCGACGAGTACGGCATCCGCTCCTACCTGGGCGCCCCGCTCATCGACACGAGCGGCATGGTGCTGGGCACGGTGTGCGTCGCCGATCTCACGCCCCGGCCCTGGGGGAAGGCCGGCCTGGAGACCATCAAGTCGACGGCCGCCGAACTCGCCGGACAGCTGCAGCGGCGGGAGGCCGACGGGTTCCCGGCGCCGTGAGGCACGCCGGTCAGGGGGCCCGCCAGATGTTGTCGAAGGCCGCGTCCTCGATGGACCGCCGCTGTCGTACGGCCTCGAGTTCCGCCGCCGCGTCGCCGACCGCCGCCAGGACCGTCACGACCGGGTCGCCGGGGAGGTCCGGGAAGCCGTCGGCGGGCTCCTCGCGCAGACCCACGGCGGCGGCCAGCGCGGCGAGGACCGGCTCGTCCGCCTCCCAGCGCCCGGTGGCCCGGCGACGGGCCGGTGAGTCGAGCGGCTCCGTCCCCGCGGACCGGAAGGGGAGCCGGCCGTGGCGCGGCCGTCCGATCAGCCCGTCCGCCTCGAGACGGGCGGAATAGGCGGCGGCCAGGCCGCTGCCACGGCGCCACAGCCAGTCCTCGACCGACTCGTACGGCGTCGCCCGCACGAGTGACGCCGCGGCCTCGGCGAGAAGGTGGTCGTCCGGTGCCGGCGCCGGGCCGGGGACGAGGAGATCGCCGTCGAGGGTGACCGCTCCGGATCCGACGAGATCGATCACCTCGGCGCCCGCGAGGGCGAGCGACAGTTCGCCCTGCGCGACAGGGCGCACGGGCGCCACGTCCATCGCGACGAGGATCAGGTCCCGTGCTGTGGTCATCGAAGACTCCACGTCAGTCGGCCGGCCTTGCGAGGGTTGCGGTCCAGGGTGGCACGCCCCACCGTGGTGTGCGGGAAGCCGGTCCGGGCGAGCGGGGCCACCCGTGTGAAGCGGAGCTGTGGCGGCGCTTAAGAAAAGCTCGATGGACCGGGCCGGGTGAAGTGCGGCAGATTGCTGGGCGAATCCACATGTCTTCCCGGATGCGGGGCCCTTCGGGCTGCCCGCGCCCGGGCCTCATCACAGGAGCCGTAGCGTGAAGGCGCTGGTCAAGGAGAAGGCGGAGCCCGGACTGTGGCTCGCGGACGTCCCCGAGCCGGCCGTCGGGCCCGGCGACGTGCTGATCAGGGTGCTGCGCACCGGGATCTGCGGCACCGATCTGCACATCCGGTCCTGGGACGGCTGGGCGCGGCAGACGATCAGCACCCCGCTCGTGCTCGGGCACGAGTTCGCCGGCGAGGTCGTCGGCACCGGCCGTGACGTCGCCGACATCCAGGTGGGGGACCGGGTCAGCGGCGAGGGGCACCTCGTCTGCGGCAAGTGCCGCAACTGTCTCGCCGGGCGCCGCCATCTGTGCCGGGCCACCGTCGGGCTCGGCGTCGGCCGCGACGGCGCCTTCGCGGAGTACGTCGCCCTGCCCGCGTCCAACGTGTGGGTGCACCGGGTGCCGGTGGACCTCGACGTGGCGGCGATCTTCGACCCGTTCGGCAACGCCGTGCACACCGCGCTGTCCTTCCCGCTCGTCGGCGAGGACGTCCTGATCACCGGCGCCGGACCGATCGGGCTGATGGCCGCCGCCGTCGCCCGGCACGCGGGCGCCCGCAACGTCGTCGTCACCGACGTCAGCGAGGAGCGGCTGGAGCTGGCCCGCAAGATCGGCGCGAGCCTCGCATTGAACGTGTCGCAGGCGTCCATCGCCGACGGGCAGCGTGAGCTGGGGCTGCGCGAGGGCTTCGACATCGGTCTGGAGATGTCCGGCCGGCCCGCCGCGCTGCGCGACATGATCGCCAACATGACGCACGGCGGCCGGATCGCGATGCTGGGGCTGCCCGCCGAGGAGTTCCCCGTCGACTGGGCCCGGATCGTCACCTCGATGATCACGATCAAGGGCATCTACGGCCGCGAGATGTTCGAGACCTGGTACGCGATGTCGGTGCTGCTGGAGGGCGGCCTCGACCTCGCCCCCGTGATCACCGGCCGGTACGGCTACCGCGACTTCGAGGCGGCCTTCGCCGACGCGGAGAGCGGCCGCGGCGGCAAGGTCATCCTCGACTGGACCGCGTAAGCCACCCGTATTCCTTAGGAGCTCTTCCATGTTCGACTCCGTGCGCGACGACCTGCGCGCCACCCTCGACGAGATCCGCGCCGCCGGTCTGCACAAGCCCGAGCGGGTCATCGGCAGCCCGCAGTCGGCGACGGTCGCCGTGACCTCGGGCGGCCGGCCCGGCGAGGTCCTGAACTTCTGCGCCAACAACTACCTCGGCCTCGCCGACCACCCCGAGGTCGTCGCCGCCGCCCACGAGGCCCTCGACCGCTGGGGCTACGGCATGGCGTCGGTGCGCTTCATCTGCGGGACGCAGGAGGTGCACAAGGAGCTGGAGGCGCGGCTGTCGGCCTTCCTCGGCCAGGAGGACACGATCCTGTACTCCTCCTGCTTCGACGCGAACGGCGGGGTCTTCGAGACGCTTCTCGGCCCCGAGGACGCGGTGATCTCCGACGCTCTCAACCATGCCTCGATCATCGACGGCATCCGGCTGTCCAAGGCCCGCCGGTTCCGCTACGCCAACCGTGATCTGGCGGACCTGGAGCGGCAGTTGAAGGACGCGTCCGACGCGCGGCGCCGGCTGGTCGTCACCGACGGCGTCTTCTCCATGGACGGCTATGTGGCGCCCCTCGCCGAGATCTGCGACCTCGCCGAGCGCTACGACGCCATGGTCATGGTCGACGACTCGCACGCGGTCGGCTTCGTCGGCCCCGGCGGCCGCGGCACGCCCGAGCTGCACGGGGTGATGGACCGGGTCGACATCATCACCGGCACCCTGGGCAAGGCGCTGGGCGGCGCGTCGGGCGGCTATGTGGCCGCCCGGGCGGAGATCGTCGCCCTGCTCCGCCAGCGCTCCCGCCCGTACCTCTTCTCCAACACCCTCGCCCCGGTCATCGCCGCCGCCTCGCTGAAGGTGCTCGACCTGCTGGAGTCGGCCGACGACCTGCGGGTGCGGCTCGCCGAGAACACCGCGCTGTTCCGCCGCCGGATGACCGACGAGGGCTTCGACATCCTGCCCGGCGACCACGCCATCGCGCCCGTGATGATCGGCGACGCGGCGAAGGCGGCCCGGCTGGCCGAACTGCTGCTGGAGCGCGGGGTGTACGTGATCGGCTTCTCCTACCCGGTCGTCCCGCAGGACCGGGCCCGGATCCGGGTCCAGCTGTCCGCCGCGCACTCCACGGACGACGTCAACCGCGCGGTCGACGCCTTCATCGCGGCGCGGGCCGAGCTGGAAGCCGCCTGAGCCGGAAGCGGCCTGAGCCGGAAGCGGCCTGAGCCGGAAGCGGCCTGAGCATTCCGAGCTGGAAGCCGCGAGCCGGAAGCGCTCCCGGCACGAAGCGGCCCGGCGCCCCAAGCGGTCCGGGCGCCGGAAGCGGTCCTGTCGGGGAGGCCCGGTCCGGCAGGAGATCCGGGCCCCGGCAGGCGGTCCGGTCCGGCAGGCGGTCCGGGCCGGAGGCGGTCCGGGCGGCTCGGACATATTGCGATAATCGATCCATGATCGAAGCGCGGCGGCTCCACATCCTCCGTGCGGTGGCCGACCACCGCACGGTGACCGCGGCTGCCGCCGCGCTGTATCTCACCCCGTCCGCCGTCTCCCAGCAGCTGACGGCCCTGGAGCAGGAGACCGGCCACCGGCTGGTCGAGCGCGGCGCCAAGGGCGTACGGCTCACCCCGGCCGGCGAGATCCTGCTCGCCCACACCAACGCCGTCCTCGCCCAGCTGGAGCGGGCCGAGGCGGAGCTGGCCGCCTACAGCTCCGGAGCGGCCGGCACGGTCACCGTCGCCGCCTTCGCGACGGGGATCGCCCTGGTCGTGGCGCCCGCGGTGGCCCGGCTGGCCGGCACCGCCCCGGGGATCCGGATCCGCGTCCAGGACGCCGAGGGCGACGCCAGCCTGCCGATGGTGCTCGACCGGCAGGTCGACGTCGCGGTGGCCGTCGAGTACCGCGGGGCCCCGGCCGCCGACGACCCGAGGCTCGCGCACGTCCCGCTCTACGCCGAGCCCTTCGACGCGGTCGTCCCGGTCAGCCACCGTCTCGCCGACGCCCCCGAGGTGCCGCTCGCCGAACTGGCCAAGGACCCGTGGATCGGCCCCTACCCGGGCAACCCCTGCCATGACGTGGTCGTCCTGGCCTGCGAGACCGCCGGCTTCCAGCCCCGTCTGGAGCACTCCTCGGACGACTTCCGCGCGGTCGTCGCACTGGCCTCGGCCGACGCGGGAGTGGCGCTCGTCCCGCGTTCGGCGCTGCGCGGCATGGACCTCACGGGGGTGGTCGTACGGCCGGTCGACGGGGTGGCGCCGACCCGGAGGGTCTTCGCGGCCGTCCGCCGGGGAGCGGAGGGCCATCCGCTGATCCGGCCGGTGCTGGAGGCGCTCGGCGAGGCCGCCCGGGTGTGAGCCCTGTGAGCCTTCCGTAACAGCGCTGTCTCATATCCGGGATAACTTCCCGGATATGAGACACGACGAGACAGGCGGAGCGGAGACGGTCGGATCGCCGGATCCCGTCGATGTGCGGATCGCCGGGCGGCTGGCCGAGTTGCGGGCCGAACGCGGTTGGTCCCTGGGGGAGTTGGCGGACCGCAGCGGGGTGAGCCGGTCCACCCTCTCGCGGGCCGAGCGGGCGGAGACCAGTGCGACCGCCGCGCTGCTCAACCGTCTCTGCCATGTCTACGGGAAGACCATGTCCCGGCTGCTCAGCGAGGTGGAGGCGGAGCCCGCGCCGGTACTGCGCGCCGACGAGCAGCCCGTCTGGGAGGACCGGGCCTCCGGCTTCGTCCGGCGCTCCGTGTCGCCGCCGCACCCCGCGCTGCGCGGCGAACTGGTCGAGGGCCGGCTGGCCGTGGGCGCCGACATCGCCTACGACCGGCCGCCCGTGGCGGGCCTGGAACAGCACATCTGGGTGCTGGAGGGCGCCCTCGAGGTGACGGCCGAGGACACCGGGCACCACCTCGGCGCCGGGGACTGCCTGCGCCTGCGGGTGTGGGGCCCGACCCGGTTCCGGTGCGCGGGCGACGAGGATGTGCGGTACGTCCTCGCGGTGGTGCTGCCATGACCGTGACCCGGCTCGACGCCCCCCGACTGCGCGCCCGCGCGGCGGAGTTGGCCGGCCTGCTGATCGGCGCGGTGGACGACGGCGCCTCGCTCGGCTTCCTCGCGCCGCTCGGCCGGGCGGCGGCCGAAGCCTGGTGGGAGGAACGCGCGGCGGGCGTGGCCGCCGGCCGGCTCGCGGTCTGGACGGCGCAGGACGGGGACCGTGTCGTCGGCACCGTCGGCCTGGCCTTCCCCGACAAGCCCAACAGCCGCCACCGCGCCGAGCTCGTCAAGCTGATCGTCCACCGGGACGCCCGCGGGAAGGGACTCGGCCGCACCCTCCTGACCGCCGCCGAGGAGAGCGCCGTCGCGGCCGGTGTCAGCCTG
This sequence comes from Streptomyces sp. NPDC060002, assembly GCF_042737245.1. Lineage (NCBI taxonomy): Bacteria > Bacillati > Actinomycetota > Actinomycetes > Kitasatosporales > Streptomycetaceae > Streptomyces > Streptomyces sp. NPDC060002. The sequence continues at coordinate 510,205 of NZ_JBHWUW010000001.1, read as the reverse complement.
CTGCACCTGGACACCGAGACCGACAGCCCCGCCGAACACCTCTACCGCTCCGCCGGGTGGACCAGGGCCGGGGCGATCCCGGACTACGCGGCGAGCCCGGCCGGGGTCCTGCGCCCGACCACCCTGTACTACAAGCAGGTCGCCGTCGAGTGACTGTCAGTGGCAGCGGCTACGGTGCGGAGCATGCCGGACGCCGAAGACGTACGCCGTATCGCCCTGTCCCTGCCGGACACCACGGAGAAGATCTCCTGGAACATGCCCACCTTCCGGGTCGCGGGGAAGATGTTCGCCACCCTGCCCGAGGAAGAGACCTCCCTCGCCGTGCGCTGCCCCAAGGAGGAGCGCGACGAACTGGTGCTCGCCGAGCCCGGGAAGTTCTGGATCGCCGGCCACGAGGCCCAGTTCGCCTGGGTGCGGGCCCGCCTCGCCGCGCTGGAGGACGAGGCCGAGCTGCGGGACATCCTCGCCGACTCGTGGCGGCAGGCGGCCCCGACGCGACTGCTGGACGCGTACCCGGAACTGGGGGCGACCTCGAGGGAATGACGGTGCCCGGCGGCCGGGGCGCGGGAAACGGGTGCGCGACCATCGACCCGAGTGCGGTATGGTTTCCATGCGTGTTCGGCCAGGGGAAACCCCAGGTCAGACGGGCAACGGGACGTGGCGCAGCTTGGTAGCGCACTTGACTGGGGGTCAAGGGGTCGCAGGTTCAAATCCTGTCGTCCCGACCAGCTTCATCGCAGGTCGGAAGGTCGTTTCCACGAAAGCGTGGAAGCGGCCTTCATCGTTTTCCCCACCGTGAGAGGCACTGAGACACGGTGGCGTGCGGTGGCGCGTCCGTGCTGTCCGTGCTGTCTCTGCTGTGAGTCGGCCGGACTACCTGTGGATTCGCCCAACCCCGAGTGACGCCCAGCGGCCCCGCTGTCAGGATGAGGCGCCATGACCGCAGGGCACGGCAAGGCCGACAAGCACCGCAGGCTCCACGACACCGCCAAGGCCGAGAGGCACCGGACACCGCACGGCGCGGGACGCGCGAAGCGGGCCGGCAAGGCGGCACCGGCCGACGAGTCGACCACCGCGCTGGCGCTCGCCGCGCGGGGCGGGGACGCGGCGGCCGTCGAGGGATTCGTGCGCGCCCTGCACCACGACGTGGTCCGGTACGTGGCCCATCTGAGCGCCGACCCGCAGGCGGCGGACGATCTCGCGCAGGACACGTTCCTGCGGGCGCTGAGCGGACTGCACCGGTTCGAGGGACGTTCCTCGGCGCGGGCGTGGCTGCTGTCCATCGCGCGCCGGGCGGTGATGGACAGCTTCCGGTCCGCCGCCGTCCGGCCGCGCCTGTCGGACCGGGCCGACTGGCAGACGGCCGTCGAACTGGCCCAGCCGCGCGGCCTGCCCGGCTTCGACGACGGTGTCGTCCTGCTGGATCTGCTGGCCACGCTGCCAAAGGACCGGCGGGAGGCGTTCGTGCTGACCCAACTGCTGGGGCTGCCCTACGCGGAGGCGGCCGAGGTGAGCGACTGCCCGGTCGGCACCGTCCGCTCGCGGGTGGCCCGCGCCCGCGCCACCCTGGCCGCCCTGCTCGCCGAGGCGGGCGAACCCGCGGTCACCGCAGCCCCGGCAGCCCCCGCAGCTCGTCGACCTTCGTCAGCCGGGCGAGACCGAGATAGACCAGGACGAGAGTGAGGGAGCCGGCCGTCAGGGCGGTCGCGGCCGACAGGGTGCCGCCGCCCAGCGCGGCCGCACACACGGCGTCGGCCGCCCACCCCGCGACACCGGCGAGGCCCGCCGCAGCAAGCTCCGAGAGCCCCAACCGCCCGGGTCGCAGGGGCGGTTGGGGTGCACAGAGTCACCTGCGGCCGCGTACCCGCTTCGCTCGCGGTGGGCTGATGAACTGGAGCTCCAGGGTGACCGGTGGCGCCGCGATTCCCGGGCCGCCGGCCGTCGCCCAGGTCAGGATCTCGTCCGTGCAGTCGTCGTCCATGGCGAAGCCGACCCAGGTGGCCCGGCCGCCGGCCCGGCGTCCGTCGGCCGAGGGCTGGACGACGATCACGTTGGCCTGGTCGCAGGGGCCGAGGCAGTCCGTCGTACGGACCTCGAAGGCGCCGGCGGAGTCGGCGGCGGCCGCCCGCAGCCGCTCCAGCTGCCAGTCGTGGTCGTAGCCGGGGTGTTTGCCGGCGTCGCCGCAGCAGCAGCCCCTGCACACCACGAGTGTGCAGGGACGGCTGCGGGCGGCGCCGACCAGGGCGCGACGGCCGGCCGGCGCGGGTATCACGCTCAGGAGGCCGAGAGGCCGACGTGGGCCAGGGCCTGCCGCAGCAGGAACCCGTGCCCGCCCGGCATCTCGCTCTGCACCGCGAGCGACGCGGCCTCCTGCGGGCTGAACCACACCAGGTCCAGCGCGTCCTGGCGGGGACGGCAGTCGCCGGTCACCGGCACGATGTAGGCCAGCGAGACCGCGTGCTGACGGGGGTCGTGGTAAGGGGTGACGCCCTGCGTAGGGAAGTACTCGGCCACCGTGAACGGCTGGAGCGAGGTCGGTACCCGGGGCAGCGCCACCGGGCCGAGGTCCTTCTCCAGGTGGCGCAGCAGGGCGTCGCGGACACGCTCGTGGTGCAGGACCCGGCCGGAGACCAGGGCCCGGTTGACATTGCCGTCCGGCCCCATCCGCAGCAGCAGGCCGACGCTGGTGACTTCGCCGCTGTCGTCGACGCGCACGGGCACGGCCTCGACGTACAGGATCGGCATACGGGCGCGTGCCATCTCGAGCTCGTCGGAGGTCAGCCAACCCGGCGTGGTTTCGGTCAAGTCAGACATTGCTTGATCATACTTTCAGTGTCCGTCGGGAAGCCGGTAGACCCGGCGGGCGTTGTCGGCTCCGGCCCAGCGTGCCAGGCGCAGCGCGTCGGGCAGGCCCAGTTCGTCGGCGTCCACCCGGTCCTGGAGCAGATCCCCCAGTCCCCTGCGGAACGCCAGCGCGCCGAGCCCGTAGAACTCCGCCACACCATAGGCGTCCGAGCTGTACAGCAGTTTGTGGAACGGTGTGATCTCCAGCGCCTCCTCCAGGACCGCCCGCGCTCGTGGCGGACCCACATGATGCAGGGTGAGCCCCACATCCAGGTAGACCTGCTCGAACACCGCGGCCAGGTAGGCGGCCTGCCGCTGGTAGGGCCAGCAGTGCAGGAGCAGTACCGGGATCGTGCCCGCCGTCAGGTGCAGCCAGTCCGTGAGGTGGCTCGGGTCCACCCGGTGCAGCCGGATGTCGTTGTCGCCGAAGCCGGTGTGCAGCTGGAGCGGGAGCCCCAGGTCGACGGCCGTCCACAGCAGGTGCCGGACCAGCACCGGGTCCGCCAGCCGTCCGCCGCCCGCCAGCCAGCGCCGCGCGGCCCGGGTGACGTCGGCGTCCGGGGGCCGGGCCGGGTCGAGGTCGAAGCCGGTCCGGTAGGCGGCCACCGACTTGACCGCCACCACGCCCGGCCGCCGTACCGCGTCCAGGGCGGCCGCCCGGAACGCGTCGGCGTACCCGTCGGCCTCGACACCCCGTCCGGCCACGGCCTCCGCGACGGACTCCAGCCGGACGACCTCGCGGGCGAGGGCCGGTCCGCCGGCTCCGGCCGCCCCGGCCAGCTCGGCGGGCGTGGTGACGCGGTGCGGGGCGAACCCGGTGTCGACGCAGAAGACGCCGGTCCGGGCGGCGGTGAGGAACCGCCGGTTCACCTCCCGCGGGCCGAGTTCGGCGCGCCGGGCCAGGTAGACGTCGGCCGGGGCGTGCCGCTCCAGGTCGAGCAGCGGCGCGCAGTGGCGGCGTACGGCCACCCCGGCGGGCGTGTCGAAGGCCGAGACGCCGGGCCACCGGTCGCCCTCGGTGAGCAGCGCCTCGAAGCCCGGCCGGTCCAGCGGGTCGACGACGACCCCGTGACAGTGGTGGTCCACCAGCTCCAGCTCGTCGAGCGCCTCATGGACCGGTCCGCCGGTCATGTCAGTACTTCCAGCGGTAGGCCGCGGCCACCCGCTCGTCGTCGAGCCCGTCGACGGCGTCGATCTCGCCCTGCCGTACGGCGCTCACCGCGTCGGCGAGGACCGGGCCGAGCGCGGTCCGCAGCACCTCGTCCACGCGGAACTCGGCGAGGGCCCCGGCGAGCGAGGTCGGCAGCCGGCGCACGCCCCGGGCCGCGGCCTCCCCGGCGCCGAGCCGGGCCGGGTCCCCGGTCGTCTCCTCGGGCAGGACGGCGCCCGAGGCGAGCCCGGCCAGCCCGGCGGCGATCAGGCAGCCGAGGGCGAGGTAAGGGTTGGCGGCCAGGTCGACCGGCTTGACCTCCAGATTCGCCTGCTCCGCGCGCCGGCCCGCCGTACCGCGCACCAGGCGCAGCGCGCACTCGCGGGTCTCCAGGCCCCAGGCGGTGAACACCCCGGCCCACTGCGACGGCTTGAGGCGCAGCCGGCTCGCCGGGCTGGGCGCGGTCACCGCCGTGAGGGCCGGGAGCCGGGCCAGCACTCCGGCCGCGAACGCCTCGGCGTCGGCCGTCATGCCGTGCCGCCGTACTCCGCCCGTGTGCAGGTTCGTGCCGTCCCGCCAGGCGGAGAGATGGACGTGCCCGCCGTTGCCGACTCCTTCCGCCACGACGGCGGGGGAGAAGGACACCCGCAGGCCGTGGCGCCGGGCCAGCGCGCGGATCGTCTGGCGGACGAGGACGCTGCGGTCGGCCGCCGCCACCGGGTCGAGCGCGCCCACGGAGATCTCGAACTGGCCGGGCGCGTACTCGGGATGGACCTGGTCGACGTCCACGCCCTGCGCGGCGCACGCGGCCAGCAGGTCGGCGGTGTACTCGCTCAGTTCGACCTGCCGGGTCGCGCCGTACGCCGGTCCCGTGGCCGCCGGGACGAACTCCCCCTCGGGCGCCGAGTCCAGGCCGACCGACCACTCGATCTCGATGGCCGCCTTGAACGCGACACCGTGCTGGTGGGCCGCGTCCGCGACGATACGGCGCAGAAAGGTGCGGGAGCAGCCGGGGTGCCGTTCGCCGTCCTGGGTGACGCGGTCGACCGGCGCCCAGGCCCAGCCGGGCTGTCCGGCCAGGGCCACGAGCCGGTCGAGGTCCGGGTAGAGGCGCAGGTCGCCGTCCGGGGAGCCCAGAACGTCGGTCGCGACGATGTGGTCGTTCGCCAGGAACGTGTCGAACACCGGTGACATCCCGACGCCCCAGGCCGCCGCCGAGGCCAGCCCGGCCGTGGGGATCGTCTTCACCCGGCCGATGCCCGCCGTGTCGACGTAGGCCAGGACGATCCCGTGCACGCCTCTCGCCGACAGCTCGCCGCCGAGCGCGTCGGCCCGCTCGACCTCTCCGGGACGCCCACCGGGGACGGGATCGGCAAGGGTCGTCATACGTCCTCCACGGTCGGTACGTCCGTTGCGTGCCGTACGTCCGTCAGGGTTTCACGGCCACCGCGCCGTACTGCGGCACCACCGCGAGGGAGTCGGCCTCGCCGCGCCAGCGCGAGCAGGACACCAGGCCCGGCTCCAGCAGTTCCAGGCCCTCGAAGAACGCGGCGATCTCCGCGCCGCCGCGTGAAGTGATCGGCGGGGTGGCGTTCTCGTTCCAGAACCTCATCGCCGGGATCTGGCCCTCGCCGCCCACCTCGCTGTCGTGGGTGGGGTGCGTCAGGACCAGGAAGCTGCCGGAGGGGACGTCGGCCATGACCTTGCGGACGATGTCCCGGGCCGCCTCGAAGTCCAGGACGAAGTTCAGGATGCCCAGCATCATCACCGCGACCGGGCGGGTGAAGTCCAGGGTGCCCGCCGCGCGTTCGAGGATCTGGGCCGGGTCGTGCACGTCGGCGTCGATGTAGTCGGTGACGCCGGCGGCGGTGCCGGTCAGCAGCGTACGGGCGTGCGCCAGCACGATGGGGTCGTTGTCGACGTACACGATCCGCGACTCGGGCGCGATGCGCTGCGCGATCTCGTGGGTGTTGTCGGCCGTCGGCAGTCCGGTGCCGATGTCGAGGAACTGCCGCACCCCGCGCTCCTCGGTGAGGAACCGCACGGCCTGCCCCAGGAACCAGCGGTCCGCGCGCGCGATCTCCCGGATGAGCGGGAACATCCCGGCGACATGCTCGCCGACCCGCTGGTCGACCTCGTAGTTGTCCTTGCCGCCGATCCAGTAGTTCCACACCCGCGCGTTGTGCGCCACGCCGGTGTTCAGCCGTGCCGACCCGCTCACCTGACCGCCCTCTCGCTCACGTCCGGCCCGCGTCACGGGCCTTTGCCCGCCATTGTGCCGCCGGATGATCACCGTTGTCCCCGGTAGGGTGAAAATCCGGTGATCCCGTACAGGAAGCAGGCCATGCCCTACTCGCACGCCCCCCGCCCTGCCGCGTCCGCGTCCCCGGCGGGTCCCGTCGACATCCGGCTGGTCGTCACCGACATGGACGGCACACTGCTCGACGACGACAAGAAGGTGCCCGAGGGCCTGTGGGAGACGCTGGCGCGGCTGCGGGAGCGCGGGGTGCTGTTCACCCCGGCCAGCGGGCGCCAGTACGCCACCCTGGCCGCGGAGTTCGCCGAGGTCGCCGACGGCATGGTGTTCATAGCGGAGAACGGCACCTATGTGGTGCGCGACGGGGAGGAGCTGAGCTCCGATCCGCTGGCGCCGGGCGTGGTCGCGCGGGTGATGGAGGCCGTGCGGGGGCTCACGTCCGACGGCGTCGACGTGGGCGCCGTCGTCTGCGGGAAGCGGTCCGCCTACGTCGAGCGGGCCGACGAGGCGTTCCTGGCCGAGGTGGGCCGGTACTACCTGCGGCACCGGGTCGTCGAGGACGTCACCGCCGTCGACGACGACATCATCAAGGTCGCCCTCTTCGACTTCGGGTCCGCCGAGCGGACCACCGCCCCGGCGCTCGCGCCCTTCGCGCGGACCCACCAGGTCGTCGTCTCCGGTGAGCACTGGGTCGACGTGATGAACCGCACCGCCAACAAGGGCGCGGCGCTGCGCGCCCTCCAGCGGGAGCTGGGCATCACGCCCGCGCAGACCATGGTGTTCGGCGACTATCTCAACGACCTGGAGATGCTGGACGCCGCCGACTGGTCGTTCGCCATGGCCAACGCCCACCCGGAGGTCGTCCGCCGGGCCCGCCACCTCGCGCCCTCCAACAACGACAACGGGGTCCTGCGCACCGTCGCGCGTCTGCTGGACCTCTGACGGACCTCTGCCTCCGCCGCCCCGGCGCTCCGGACGGTGAAGTCCGGCCGATCGCGCTCGTCGGCTGCGGCCGGCGGGACGCCTCTCCTAGGCTGCGCTGTATGACCGAACCGGCCGTTGTCGCCCGCCTGACCCGCGAGATCACCTCGGGACTCGAACCCGGCCGGCTGGCGGGCTTCTACCAGGACCTGCACCGCCACCCCGAGCTGTCCTTCCAGGAACACCGCACCGCCGCGAAGCTGGCCCTGCGGCTGCGCGCGGCCGGGTACGAGGTGACGGAGGGGGTGGCCCGCACCGGCGTCGTCGGGGTGCTCGCGAACGGCGACGGGCCGGTGGTGTGGCTGCGCGGTGACATGGACGCGCTGCCCGTGCGGGAGGCGACCGGGCTGCCGTACGCCTCGACCGTCGACGGGCTGATGCATGCCTGCGGTCACGATCTGCACGTCACCTGGCTGGCCGCGGCCGCCGAGGCGCTCGCCGACGCCCGTGAGGCCTGGTCCGGGACGCTCGTCGTGGTCGGGCAGCCCGCGGAGGAGGCCGGGGGCGGCGCGGCGGCGATGGTCGCCGACGGGATCCACGCCCGCTTCCCGCGCCCGGACGCGCTGTTCGGCCAGCATGCGGCGCCCGGGCTCGCCGGGTTCTACCCGCACACGCCCGGCCTGACGCTGTCGGCCTCGGACGACGTCGACGTCGTCGTGCACGGTGTGGGCGGGCACGGTTCACGGCCCGAGTCGACGGTCGACCCGGTCGTGACGTCCGCGTACATCGTGACCAGGCTCCAGACCGTGGTCGCGCGCGAAATCGCGGCGAGCGAGTCGGTGGTGCTGACGGTGGGCAGTTTCCACACCGGTACGACTGCCAACATCATCCCCGCCGAGGCCCGGCTCGCGCTGAACGTGCGCACCCAGGACGTCCGGGTGCGGGAGCGGGTCCTCGCCGCGATCCGGCGGGTCGTCGAGGGGGAGTGCGCCGCCGCGGGCTGCCCGGTCCCGCCCGAGGTCACGGTCCGCCCCGGCTGCCCGAACACCGTCAACGACGCCGCGCTGGACGGGGAGATCGCCGCCGTACACCGTGAACTCTTCGGCGAGCACACGGTGTTCGACTTCGGGCAGGCGCTGGGCAGCGAGGACTTCTCCCTGCTCGCCCCGGCGGGCGTGCCGTACGACTACTGGTACGTGACCTCGACCCCGGCGCCCGTGTGGGAGGCGGCGCCGGGGGAGGAGTTGCGGGAGAAATTCGAGGGAGTGCCGGGAAACCACAGCCCGTTGTTCGCGCCGGACCTGTCCGTGCTGGTGCCGGGAGTGCGCACGCTGGTGTCGGCGGCGCTCTCCCGGCTCACCGGCTGAGGCGGCTGAGGCTCGGGCGGCCCGCGCGGGGCCTCAGGGCTTGAGCGGATCGTGGCCGATCGTCATCAGGCGATGGCGTCCGCGGGTGTCCTCGGCCCGGGGTTCGTTCTCCAGGTCCGCCTGCGCGGTGACCGTGTCCACGACCCGGTACATCACGCGGACGTCGTCGTCGGTCAGGTCCGTGCGCCGCTTCTGGAGGATCGCCAGCACATGCTGCCCGGTGGGGGTCCCCGCCTCCTCGGGCAGGGGCTCGGCGTTCTCGTCGGCGTCGCGCACCCGCAGCCAGGCGGCCAGTTCCTGCGAGGTCATGTTCACGACGCGGTGGAAGTCCTCCCACAGCGCGTCGAGTTCGAGTGCGTCGGTCATGACGTGCCCCTCGCTCCTTTCGTGGTCAGTGCTCGCGCGGCCAGTTCTCCGCCTCGAACATCCACCGCTGCTTCTCCAGCTCGGCGGTGATGCCGATCAGCAGGTCCTGGGTGACCGGATCCGCTTCCTCGGTCGCCGTGATCCGCTCCCGCAGCCGTCCGATGGCCGCCCCCAGGGTGTCCGCGATCAGCTGGACGACGTCCTCGTCGCGCAGCCAGCCGTCCTTCGGGGACGGCAGGGTGAACGCCGAGGCGATCGTCTCCGGGCGGCCGTCGGGCGGCAGGCCCAGGGCAGCCGCCCGCTCGGCGACCGTGTCGGAGTACGAACGGGCCGTCGAGACCACCTCGTCGAGCTGGAGGTGGATCGAGCGGAACCGGGGCCCGACGATGTTCCAGTGCGCCTGCTTCCCGATCAGGGAGAGGCCCAGGAGATCCACGAGGGTGGTCTGCAACGCGTCGAAGGTGACCTGGCGGGCCGGTTCGGGCAGCGGGCTCTTCACGACAGTCATGCGGTGCTCCTCGTCGTCGCGTCGTTTCTGGCGGTACGGAGCAGTTCCGCGCGTTCCTCCTCGCCGGTCCCGCCCCACACGCCCGACGTCCGTCCGATCGCGAACGCGTAGGACAGACACTCGGCGCACACCGTGCAGCGGGCGCAGACGCGCTTGGCCGCCGCGACGTCGCGCAGGGCGGGTCCGCTCGTGCCCACGGGGAAGAACAACTCGGGGTCCTCGCCCACACAGGCGGCACTGCGCAACCACTCCATGAAGGCGCGGGTGCCCCGGTCACACCACCGCAAACAGCCGCATCTCCGTTCCGTCTCAGCGAGCGGGCACACCGTCCAGGAAACGCGTCACGTCCGCGAACACCTCGGCGCGGTTCGTCTCGTTGAAGACCTCGTGACGGGCTCCCGGGTAGATCCGCTCGGTCGGCGCACCGCCGCTCAGCCGCTCGACGCCGGTCCGGCTGCCGGGCAGTGGGACCAGCCGGTCCTCGTCCCCGTGCAGCCACAGCAGGGGCAGCGGGCCGACGTCGCCGTCCTCGGCCACGGTCCGCAGGGTCCGTGCGAACGCCTCCAGCGTCGGCCGCTTCATCGGCCCGTGCCATACCAGCTCGTCCGCCGCGTAGGCCGCGCCCACCGCGGGGTCGCGGGAGAGGGCGGCGGGCGAGACGGGGAGGTCGGGGATCTCCTCGTGCGCCAGCAGCCGCCCGGGCAGCTCCCAGTCGCCGATCACCGGGCCGGACAGCACGAGCGCGGCGAGCGTGTCGCCGTACCGCTGGGCGTACCGGGCCGCGATCAGGCCGCCCATGGAGTGCCCGATCACGATCAGGGGGAGGTCCGGGTGGGCGGTCCGGGCGAGCCGCGCCACGGCGTGCACATCGGTGACGACGTCCTCGAAGTCCTCGATCACCACGCGCTCGCCCGCCGACCTTCCGTGACCCATGTGATCCGGGGCGAAGACGGCCGCGCCGTGCCCGGTCAGCACGCCGGCGAGTTCCCCGTAGCGGCCGGCGTGCTCGCCGTAGCCGTGCACCACGAGGGCGAGCCGGCGGGGCCGCGGAGGGGACCACTCGCGCACGGCGATCGTGCCGCGGGTCCCGGTGAGGACGTGTCCGGTCATCGCTCCTCCAACTGCGTCGGTGAAGGCCGGTGAGGCTTCCGGGGATCTTCCCAGGGGGTCGGAGCGGGGTCTACAGTCAAAAAACTAGCAGTGCTAATAAAGGAGTCCTGACGTGCGCCCCGTCCACTTCGCGGCCGCCCGCCGCACCCCCGTCGGCAGACTGCGCGGAGCCCTGTCCTGCGTCCGGCCCGACGATCTCGCCGCGACCGTCATCCGCGGCCTGGTCGCCGAGGTGCCCGCGCTCGACCCGGCCCGTATCGACGACGTCTACTGGGGCGCCGCCAACCAGGCGGGCGAGGACAACCGCAACGTCGCCCGGATGGCCGCCCTGCTCGCCGGCCTCCCCGAGACCGTGCCCGGCGCCACGGTGAACCGGCTGTGCGCCTCCGGGCTCGAGGCCGTCACGACCGCGGCCCGCACGATCGCCGCGGGCGAGGCCGACATCGTGCTGGCCGGCGGCTCCGAGTCGATGAGCCGCGCCCCCTTCGTCCTGGCCCGCCCCGACGAGGCACTCCCGCACCGGGTCGAGACCGTCGACACCCGGCTCGGCTGGCGCCTGGTCAACCCCGCCATGAAGGACCTGCACGGCCTGCTCGCCATGGGAGAGACCGCCGAGGAGGTCGCCGCGCGGTACGGCATCACGCGCGAACGCCAGGACGAGTTCGCCCTGCGCAGCCACCGGCTGGCGGCGCTGGCCCGCGAGGACGGCCACTTCGACGACGAACTCCTGCCCGTACGGCGCCCGGACGGCGTGGTCGTCGACGCCGACGAGGGCATCCGCGAGGACACCTCGCCGGAGAAGCTCGCGAAGCTGAAGCCCGTGTTCCGCGAGGGCGGCACGGTCACCGCGGGCAACGCCTCACCCATGAACGACGGCGCCGCCGGACTCCTCCTCGTCAGCGAGGAGGCGCTCAACGAGCTGGGCCTGGAGTCCCTGGGCCGCTATGTCGCCGGCGCCTCCGCCGGGGTCCACCCCGACGTGATGGGCATCGGACCGGTCCCCGCCACCCGCAAGGCGCTGGCCCGGGCCGACTGGAGCGTCGACGACGTCCAGGCGGCCGAGTTCAACGAGGCGTTCGCCGCCCAGGTACTCGCCTGCGTCGACCAGCTCGGCATCGACCCCGGCCTGGTCAACACCAGCGGCGGGGCGATCGCCCTCGGCCACCCGCTCGGCTGCTCGGGCGCCCGCATCCTCACCACCCTCCTGCACCGCATGCGCCGCACGGGGGCGGAGCGCGGGCTGGCCACGATGTGCGTGGGCGTCGGACAGGGGAGCGCGGTACTGGTGGAGAGGCACTGAGACGCTCTGACGGCGTCGGCCTGGGCCACCGGGTGAGAGGTCACCGGGCGGGAACGGCCACCAGGCGAGACGGCCTTCTGGCCGTCCGGTAGGTGTGCGTAGCATCGGTCTCCGCATGAACACGATGAACCTGTGGCACATCACCGGCTGGGAGTTCGTGGCGCTGGCCCTCGCGGCCCTGCTCGTCGGCTTCTCCAAGACGGCCGTCAGCGGGGCCAACACGGTCAGTCTCGCGATCTTCGCGGCGATCCTGCCCGCCCGAGCCTCCACGGGCGTCCTGCTGCCGATCCTGATCGCCGGCGACGTCCTCGCCGTCCTCACCTACCGGCGGCACGCCCACTGGCCCACGCTGTGGCGGCTGTTCCCGGCGGTCGCGGCCGGCGTGGTCTTCGGGACGGTGTTCCTGGTGTGGGCCGACGACGGGATGGTGCGCACCTCGATCGGCGCGATCCTGCTGCTGATGGCGGGCGTCACGATGTGGCGGCGCCGCACGGCCGACGCGGGCGGCGAACCCGACGCCGTGGTCACCCGGGCCGGCCGCGTCAAGGCCCGCTCCTACGGCGTCCTCGGCGGCTTCACCACCATGGTCGCCAACGCCGGCGGTCCGGTGATGTCGCTGTACCTGCTCTCGGCCGGCTTCCGCAAACTCGGCTTCCTCGGCACCTCCGCGTTCTTCTTCCTGATCGTCAACGTCTCGAAGGTGCCGTTCAGCGCGAGCCTCGGACTCATCGACGGCGAATCACTTCTCCTGGACGCGGCGCTCGTCGCGTTCGTCGTCCCCGGCGCGCTGCTCGGCAAGTGGGCCGTGCCCCGCATCAACCAGCGGCTCTTCGAGCGACTCGTGATCGCGGCGACCGTGGTGGGCGGCCTCCAACTGCTGCTGCGCTAGCTGTACTGCCCGGGCAGCCGGTCCTCAGGGCGCTGTCACCCCCCGCGCGCACGCGGGGACGTGACCGCCCGGGGGAGGCTACCGGTGCCCCGGGTTGCGGCGCAGCAGATAGGTGTCCATGATCCAGCCCTTGCGTTCGCGCGCCTCGGCGCGCAGCCGCTCGATGCGGGGGCCGGCCTCCGCGATCGGGCCGGAGACGAGGATCTCGTCCGGGGTCCCTATGTAGGCGCCCCAGTAGATGTCGACGTCCTCCTCGGCGTACTGCCGGAAGGTCTGGTGGGCGTCCAGCATCACCACCACGTCGTCCACCCCCTCCGGGAAGCCCTCGGCGAGCCGCCGGCCCGTCGTGATCTGCACCGGACGCGCCACCCGGTTCAGGCCGGTGCGGTGCCGGGCGACGAGCGCCGAGACGCTGCTGATCCCGGGGACGACGTCGTACTCGAAGGCCACCGCGCCCCGGGCCAGAACCTCCTGGAGGATGCCCAGCGTGCTGTCGTAGAGCGCCGGGTCGCCCCAGACCAGGAACGCGCCGCTCTGGTCCTCGCCGAGTTCCTCGGTGATCAGCCGCTCGTAGATCTCGGCACGGGCACTGCGCCAGTCGCCGACGGCGGGGGAGTAGGACGCGCCCCCGGCCCCGCGGTCCCGCTCCGGGTCCCGGGCCTCGACCACCCGGTACGCACCGTGCGGCAGGTGCGCGTCGAGCATGTCGTGGCGCAACCGCGTCAGGTCGCTCTTCACCTCGCCCTTGTCCAGGACGAAGAACACGTCCGTGCTCCGCAGCGCCCGGACCGCCTGGAGGGTCAGCTGCTCGGGGTCGCCCGCGCCGATACCGATGACATGAATCTTTCGCACGCCACGAGTCTGCCGTACGCCACCGACAGTGACCGGGCCGGGTCAGCGCAGCCGGGGCGCCCGGCTCCTCGCGTCCACGGCGGCGCCGGTCCGCTCCACGGTGTCCGCCAACTCCCGCGCCCAGCGGGCCAGACCGGCGAGATCCATTCCGTGCGGCCGGTCCTGCCCCGCGCCGGCCGCCCACTCCCGCAGCGCCCCGGCACCGCGCCGCAGCAGCCGAGCCCCGCCCGTGAGGTTGCCCCGGGCGGCGTGCGTCAGGCCCACCGAGAGCTGCGCGAGCCCGCGCCACAGGGCGCGCTCCGAGTCGGGGCCCGACTTCCAGGCGTCCTCGAAGACCTCGTGCGCGTGGAACGGCTTCCCGGCGTCCAGCAGGGTCTGCGCCTCGGCGACGGTCGCCTCCGGGGTGCGGACGACCCCTTCGGGCTGCCGCTCCACACCGGGCGTGCCGTACGGCAGGGGCCGGCCGAGTCCGTCCCGCGGCCGGGCGTTGCGCGCCCGCCCCTCGCCGTCCCGGTCCCGGGGACCGGTGGGCCGGCCGCCGCTCGTACCTCCTGCGCTGTCCAAACGGTCCATACGGCGATTGTCCCGCGTCCGGGCCCTCTACGGCGCACCGCCCGGCGTGGGGTAAAGTGCTGTTCGCGTGATCGCACGGCGAACGCCGTGCGAAGCGCACCGGGACGTGGCGCAGCTTGGTAGCGCACTTGACTGGGGGTCAAGGGGTCGCAGGTTCAAATCCTGTCGTCCCGACTTGCGAGTAGCAGGTCGGAGGTCATTTCCGGTTGGCCGGAAGTGGCCTCTTCGTCATTACTTGGGGACCAGATGGGGACCAAGTGCTATGGGGCGGTTCTGTAGCGCACCTTGGTGGTGCTGGAGGCGAGGGCCTGGGCCGCTCGCGCGGCGGGTTCGCTCCGGCCGGAGTCCTGGGAGCCGCCGGCCGACAACCGGTGCGGTGTGTCGTACCGGCGGCCGGGCACCCGCTCCTCCGCCCAGGGTGGCGGCGACAACGCGACCGTGCGGTACGCGGCGGTCTCTCCCGGGCGGTGGACGTAGACGTCCCACACCCCTCCCGCCACGATCCCCGCGGCGACCGTGCCGTGTGAGTCGCCGGCGACGGAGCTGGGGTAGGGGCCGGTGCCGTACTGGGCCTCCTCCGTCAGGTCCGACAGGCGCCACCGCTGGTGGTGGTAGTGGGAGCCGTTCGCGGTGATCACCCTGCTGCCGTCCGGCGTCACTGTCATGTCCTCGACATCGGCGACGGCGTCGCTGTAGGCGGTCTCCTGCAGCGTGCCGGAGCCTGCGCCGTACCCGCGCATGCCCGGCGCGCCCTGGCTGTCCGCGGTGACGAGCCGGTCGGGCGCGCCCGGCGACGAGGCGAGTCACGGCTTGCCGTACCGGACGGGGTTGTCGTCGAGGCTGACGGCCGGCGTCGCCTCGGCGATGGCGACCGACCCGATGCCGGCGTCGAAGACGGCGGCCTGGTGTCCCCAGTCGCTCGAGCCCTCGTCATCCGGCTCCGCACCTGATCGACCGGACAGGTCCCGCTGGGCCGGTCTGGGTGATTTGATGCGATATGTGCTTGATCATGCCTTATGTGGTCTTTAGTCTTCGCCGGGAGAGAAACGCTGCGAGGTCCGAGTCCCGTGCCACCGTCCGGAAGCGAGGTGTGGAGCGCGTGCACGCGAGGTGCGGCTGCCGGCCCGTTGCGGGTCAGAAGGGACGCCCCAGGGGGACGCGATGGCTGCGGGCGTTCGCCGTACTGCCGTTGCTGGCGTCGGTGCTCGCCGCCTGCGGCAGTGACGAGGGCTCCGGTAGGCCCACCGTCAACTGGTACAACTTCCCCGACGACTCCGGTGCGCTCCAGAAGGCGGCCGACCGGTGCAGCCACGCGTCGGGCGGCCGCTACAGGATCAGCTACAACAAGCTCCCGCGTGCCGCGGACGGCCAGCGCCAGCAGCTTGTCCGCAGACTCGCCGCTGAGGACGACTCGCTCGACATCCTGGGCCTGGACGTCACCTGGGCCGCGGAGTTCGCCGAGGCACGCTGGATCCGGGAATGGACGGGGACGGCGAGGCGGCAGGCCGTAGAGGGCACCCTGCGCGTACCGCTGCGGACCTCGACCTGGAAAGGCAAGCTGTACGCCGTCCCGTACAACACCAACACCCAGCTCCTGTGGTACCGCAAGGACCTGGTGCCCACCCCACCCAAAACCTGGGCCGAGATGCTGGGCATGGCCGGCGCCCTCGCCCGGCAGGGCAAACCGCACTTCGTGGAGATCCAGGGCGCCCAGTACGAGGGCCTGACCGTCTGGTTCAACACGCTGATCAACAGTGCGGGCGGTTCCATCCTCAACGCGAGCGCGACCGAGCCCTCCCTCGGTCCTCCTGCCGTGCGGGCCGCGGGGATCATGCGTGATCTGGCGAGGTCCCCGGCCGCGGACCCCTCCCTGCCCAACCAGATGGAGGACCAGAACCGGCTCGCCATGGAGTCGGGGACGGCGGCGTTCGAACTCAACTACCCGTTCGTCTATCCGTCGATGAAGGCGAACAACCCCGAGCTGTTCAAGAACTTCCGCTGGGCGCCGTACCCTCGGGTCGACGCGAATCGTCCGGCACGGCCCACCATCGGCGGCATCGATCTGGCGGTGAGCGCCTACTCGCGCCATCCCGACCTGGCCTTCGAGGCGGCGCTGTGCCTGCGCAACCGGGAGAACCAGCTCACCGCCGCGCTCGAGGGCGGTCTGCCGCCCACCCTGCGCGCCCTGTACGACGAGCCCGCGTTCACGAAGGAGTACCCCTTCTCCGGGGAAGTGCTGGCCGCTCTGGAGTCGGCGAGTGTGCGACCGGTGACTCCGGTCTACCAGAACGTGTCGATCGCGGTCTCCCACACGCTGTCTCCGCCGTCCGGGATCAAACCGGAGAGCTCGGTCGACACCATCGGGGAGCAGATCGACGATGCCCTGCGATCCGAGGGTGTGATCCCGTGAACCACCACCTCCCGCACCACTTCGTCGCCCGGCGCCGCAGCGCGCGGGCCTCGTCCTCGGGCGGCCCGAGATGAGCACGCGGGCGCAACCGGCCGGAACCCCGCCGCCCCCCGGGGCGAAGACGGAGCAGGCGGGGCCGGACCGGGCGGCACGCTCGGCGGGCGCCAGGCAGGAGCGGCGGCTCGGCTGGCTGCTCTGTGCGCCCGCGGTCGTCGTCATGATCGCCGTGACCGCCTACCCCATCGGGTACGCCGTCTACCTGTCCCTTCAGCGGTACGACCTGCGCTTTCCCGGACGGGCGGAGTTCGTGGGCCTGAGCAACTACGGGGCGGTGCTGTCCTCCCCGTTCTGGTGGGACGCCTTCTGGGTCACCCTGTTCATCACCGCCGTGTCGGTGGCGATCGAGCTGGTCCTCGGAATGGGGCTCGCCCTGGTGATGCACCGCACGATCTTCTGGCGCGGCGTCGTCCGCACCTCGGTCCTCATCCCGTACGGGATCGTCACCGTGGTCGCCGCCTTCTCCTGGCAGTACGCCTGGACCCCTGAGCTCGGATACCTCGCCGCGTTGCTGCCCAGCGGAGAGGCCCCGCTGACCGAGCAGTGGCCCGCCCTCTGGCTGATCATCCTCGCCGAGGTGTGGAAGACGACGCCGTTCATGGCCCTGCTGCTGCTCGCGGGCCTCGCACTGGTCCCCGAGGAGACCCTGAAGGCGGCCATGGTGGACGGTGCCACCGCCTGGCAGCGCTTCACCAAGATCATGCTGCCGCTGATGAA
The DNA here is from genome assembly GCF_042737245.1 of Streptomyces sp. NPDC060002. Taxonomy (NCBI): domain Bacteria; kingdom Bacillati; phylum Actinomycetota; class Actinomycetes; order Kitasatosporales; family Streptomycetaceae; genus Streptomyces; species Streptomyces sp. NPDC060002. Next base: position 492,884 of record NZ_JBHWUW010000001.1, on the reverse strand, counting down.
ACCGGCCGTCCTGGTGGCACTGCTCTTCCGCACACTGGACGCGTTCCGGATCTTCGACAACATCTACATCCTGACCGCGGGCGCCCAGGGGACCGGCTCTCTGTCGATCCTCGGGTACGACAACCTGTTCACCGCGCTGAACCTGGGCATCGGGTCGGCGATCTCGGTCCTGATCTTCATCTGCGTCGGGATCATCGCCTTCACCTTCGTCAAACTGTTCGGCACCGCCGCACCCGGCGCGGAGGTGAAGCGCTGATGGCCGAGGTAGGTAAGACGCACGCCGCCCGGTGGGGTGTCATCAACGTGGTGGTGGTGCTGTACGCCCTGTTCCCGGTGTGGTGGATCGCCGCGCTGTCGTTCAAGGACCCCACCACCCTGACGGACGGCAACTACATCCCCACGGACTGGACCTGGGAGAACTACCAGGGCATCTTCGAGACCGCCGAGTTCACCCGCGCGCTGATCAACTCGATCGGTATCGCCCTGATCGCCACGGTGATCGCGGTGGTGCTGGGCACCATGGCCGCCTACGCGGTGGCCAGGCTGCGCTTCCCCGGCAAGCGGGTGCTCATCGGCATGTCACTGCTGATCGCCATGTTCCCGCCGATCTCCCTGGTGTCACCGCTGTTCAACATCGAGCGGATCATCGGGATCTTCGACACCTGGGTCGGGCTGATCATCCCGTACATGACCTTCTCCCTGCCGCTCGCGATCTACACGCTGTCGGCCTTCTTCCGGGAGATCCCCTGGGATCTGGAGAAGGCCGCCAAGGTCGACGGGGCGACCCCCGCGCAGGCCTTCCGGATGGTGATCGTGCCGCTGGCCGCGCCGGGCGTGTTCACCACGGCCATTCTCGTGTTCATCTTCTGCTGGAACGACTTCCTGTTCGCGATCTCGCTGACTTCCACCGAGTCCGCGCGCACAGTGCCGGCCGCGATCGCGTTCTTCACCGGGAGCTCCCAGTTCCAGCAGCCCACAGGGTCGATCGCCGCCGCCGCTGTGGTCATCACCATCCCGATCATCGTTTTCGTCCTGTTCTTCCAGCGGCGGATCGTCGCCGGACTGACCTCCGGGGCAGTCAAGGGGTGAACGGGCCGACCGCGGCAGACAGGTCACCGGCCCGGGACACCGACCGCAGTGCTCGGACCCGGAAGGCATGAAGGCAAGGAGGCACCATCCATGGCCGAGATCATCCTCGAGGGAGTCACCAAGCGCTTTCCCGACGGGTCCCTCGCCGTGAAGGACGTGGACCTCGAGATCGCCGACGGCGAGTTCGTGATCCTGGTCGGTCCGTCGGGATGCGGCAAGTCCACCACCCTGAACATGATCGCCGGACTCGAGGACATCACCGAGGGCACCCTGCGCATCGGAGGCCGAGTCGTCAACGACCTGGCTCCCAAGGAACGCGACGTCGCCATGGTGTTCCAGAGCTATGCCCTGTACCCGCACATGAACGTCCGGGAGAACATGGGCTTCCCGCTGCGTCTGGCCAAGGTGGACAAGGACACCATCAACGCCAAGGTGACGGAAGCCGCCCGGATCCTCGACCTCACCGATCACCTGGACCGCAAGCCCGCCAACCTCTCGGGCGGTCAGCGTCAGCGGGTGGCCATGGGGCGGGCGATCGTCCGTGATCCCAAGGCGTTCCTGATGGACGAGCCGCTGTCCAACCTGGACGCCAAACTCCGGGTACAGATGCGCACTCAGATCTCCCGGCTGCAGCGGAGCCTCGGCACGACCACCGTGTACGTCACCCACGACCAGACCGAGGCGATGACGCTCGGCGACCGCGTCGTGGTCATGAGACAGGGCCTGGTCCAGCAGATCGGCACCCCTGCCGAACTGTACGACCTGCCGCGCAACATCTTCGTCGCGGGCTTCATCGGCTCCCCGGCGATGAACTTCCTGAACGCCAGCCTGGAGGGCAGCGCCCTGCGCTCGCCCCTGGGCGAGCTGACTCTCGACGACCGTACGAGACAGGCGCTGGAAAGGCAGAACGCGCCCCGCGAGGTCATCGTCGGGCTACGACCTGAGGCATTCGAGGACGTGGCCCTGTCACGCGACCGGGACCGGACGGGCCCGGTCTTCACCGCCACCGTGGAGGTACTGGAGTCACTGGGCTCCGATGCCTTTGTCTACTTCACCGCGGAGGGCGGGCCCGCGACGACCACCGAACTGGAGGAGCTCGCCAAGGACTCGGGCCTGCGCGACACCGGCGCCGACACCCATCACATCGTGGCCCGCCTGAACGCCGCCACGCGTGCCCGCGAGGGCGAACCCGTAGAGCTGCAGGTCGACATGGCCAAGGCTCACGTGTTCGACCCGGCGACCGGAGCGAACCTGACGCATCCGGTGAGGGCGGACTGACGACGCACCACACGGGGCGCGATCCGCATCCATGCCCGGTAAAAGCCCTTGCCCTGAAGCGCACTTCAAGCCCATGCCATGGGGCGGGTGGAGCGGGCCCGCGCCCTCGCCGCCGCGGCGGGACTGCCCGGCTACGAGGTGCTCCAGTACCAGCACAGTCATCTGCGCCCGCGCTTCGACGTCCCCAGCGACCTCTTCCCGGACGGCAGCCTCGGTCACGCGGGGCGCCGAACTCCTCGGCTATGTGCGGGCCGAGCCCGGCCTCACCCTGGTCGCCTGCTCGCCGCTGCTCGCCGGCGCCCACGTACGGCAGGACAAGCCCCTGCCGCCGGACTGCGACCACCCGGGCACCCCGGCCCGGCTGGCCGTGCCGCGCGAGGTCGCCCGCGAGGGCGGCGCGAGCGTCAACCAGGTCGTGCTGGCCTGGCAGTCGGGCGGGGAACTGCCGATCGTCCCGCCGGCCGGGGCGTCGTCGGTGGCGCAACTGGGGGAGAACCCGGCCGCCGTCTACCTGGAGCTGACCGCGGAGCTGCGCGCCCGGCTGGACGCCGCGCGCTGACGACCGGGCCCGTCCGGGCGCAGTCAGCGGGGCACCCCGGGAGCAACCGGGAGGCTACGCTGGGATCATGCCGTCCACCCGCCGTACCGCCAGGCAGGCCGACCTGCTGGAACGCCTCGTCGCGCTACTGACGGCGGAGGGGTTCTCGGACCTCACCCTGGACGACCTCGCCGAGCGGCTGCGCTGTTCCAAGACGACTCTGTACCAGCTGGCCCGCAGCAAGCAGGGGCTGGTCGTGGAGGCGGTCAAGCACTACTTCCGCGGGGCCACCGAGGCGGTCGAGAAGCGGGTGGCGCAGACCGTCGACCCCTCGGACCGGGTCCGCGCGTACCTGACCGCCGTGGCCGAACAGCTGCGCCCGCTCTCGCGCCGGTTCCTCGACGACGTGGCGGACTTCCCGCCCGCCCGCGAGGTGTACGAGGCCAACACGCGGATGGCCGCCGAGCGGGTGCGCCGGCTGATCGCCGAGGGCGTCTCGGACGGCGCCTTCCGCGAGGTGCACACCGCGTTCGTCGGAGAGGTCGCCGCCGCGACCATGCGCCAGATCCAGCAGGGCGAGCTCAAGACCCGCACCGGGCTGACCGACGCGGAGGCGTACGAACAGCTCGCGTCGCTCATCGTGCACGCCGTCTCCTCCTGAAGCGGACACTCTCCCGTCGCGGTCGGATGCCCCGTACCGCCCCGGTGCCGTACTGTGAATGATACGTTCGTACGCACTTCAGTATCACTTCCAGTACTTTCCGGTACTCCTACGTGGAGGTCACCATGCCTGCCACTCGTGCCCTGCCGACCGAGGAAGCCGTCGAGCTCATCCAGCTCACGCGCACCCTCGCCGCCAAGGAACTCGCGCCCCGGGTCGCCGACGCCGAGGCGGACGGGGCGTTCCCCCGGGACGTCTTCCGCACCCTCGGGCGCAGCGGTCTGCTCGGGCTGCCCTTCGCGGAGGAGGACGGCGGGGCGGACCAGCCGTACGAGGTCTACCTCCAGGTGCTGGAGGAGGTCGCCGCGGTCTGGTCGAGCGTCGCCGTGGGCATCTCCGTGCACGCCCTGTCCTGTTTCCCGCTGGCCCGCTTCGGCACCGAGGAGCAGCGGCGCAGGTGGCTGCCGGACATGCTGGGCGGCGAACTGCTCGGCGCGTACTGCCTGTCCGAACCGCACGCCGGCTCCGACCCGGCGGCCATGCTCACCCGCGCGGTCCGCGACGGCGACTGCTACGTGCTCAACGGCACCAAGGCCTGGACCACGCACGGCGGTTACGCCGACTTCTACACGGTCATGGCCCGCACCTCCGACGACCGCGCGCACGGCATCTCCTGCTTCCTGGTCCCGGCCGGCACCCCGGGGCTCAGCGCCGATCCGCCGGAGCGGAAGATGGGCCTGACGGGCTCGGCGACCGCGACCATGCGGCTGGAGGACGTCCGGGTGCCCGTCGAGCGCCGGATCGGGCAGGAGGGGCAGGGGCTGAAGATCGCGCTCGCTTCCCTCGACTGCGGCCGGCTGGGCATCTCGGCCGTCGCCACCGGCCTCGCCCAGGGCGCCCTCGACCACGCGGTGCGCTACGCGCGGGAGCGGGAGACCTTCGGCAAGCCGATCATCGAGCACCAGGGGCTGGCGTTCGTGCTCGCCGACATGGGCGCCGCGATCGAGTCGGCGCGGGCCACCGCGCTGTCCGCCGCCCGGTTGAAGGATCTCGGCCTGCCCTTCACACGGGAGGCGTCGATCGCCAAACTCGTGGCCACGGACAACGCCATGAAGGTGACCACGGACGCCGTGCAGGTGCTCGGGGGGTACGGATACACCCGTGACTTCCCCGTGGAGCGCTATATGCGCGAAGCCAAGGTCATGCAGATCTTCGAAGGAACCAACCAGATCCAGCGCATGATCATCTCTCGTGCGCTGGACCGTGACGAGGGCGGTGTGCTCACCGTCCTCGGCAAGGAGTGATGATGCAGCTCGAGAACACCGCCGCCCTTGTCACCGGCGGTGCGTCCGGCCTCGGCGCGGCCACCGCGAAGGCCCTCGCCGAGGGCGGCGCCCACGTCTTCGCCCTCGACCTCAAGGACGGCATCGACCAGGCGCCCGAGGTGCCGGGCGTGACCTATGTGCCCGCCGACGTCACCGACCCCGAGCAGGTCGGCGCCGCCGTCGCCACCGCGGCGGGCTCCGGTGTCCCGCTGCGCACGGTCGTCAACTGCGCCGGTATCGGCCCGTCCGCGCGGATCCTCGGCAAGAGGGGCGTCCACGACCTCGGTCTGTACGCCAAGGTGATCCAGATCAACCTGATCGGCACCTTCAACGTGCTCGCACTCGCCTCGGAGGCCATCGCCGCGACCGAGGCCGACGAGAACGGCCAGCGGGGCGTCATCGTCAACACCGCCTCCATCGCCGCGTACGACGGGCAGATCGGCCAGGCCGCCTACGCGTCGTCGAAGGGCGGGGTCGTCGGCCTGACCCTGCCCGCCGCCCGCGACCTCGCGCAGTACGGGATCCGGGTGTGCACCATCGCCCCGGGCATCGTGGAGACGCCGATGCTGGCGACGGTGTCGGACGAGTTCCGCGCCTCCCTCGCCGAGGGCGTGCCCTTCCCGCGCCGCCTGGCCCGGCCCGAGGAGTACGCCCGGCTGGCCCTGGCGATCGTCGACCACGACTACCTCAACGGCGAGACCATCCGCATGGACGGCGCGCTGCGGATGGCCCCCAGGTAGGCCCTGGGCAGGCCCCTGGGGGTCAGTGGGGTCTCTGGAGGCTTCAGGACCTGACCAGCAGCTGGAAGTCGAACGCGTACCGGGACGCGCGGTAGATGTGCGTCCCGTACTCGACCGGCCGGCCGGTGTCGTCGTAAGCCGTGCGCTGCATGGTCAGCAGGGCCGCCCCCTCCTTCTCGGCGAGGAGGGCGGCCTCCTCGGCGGTGGCGGAGCGGGCGCCGATGGTCTGGCGGGCACTGTGCAGGGTGATGCCCGCCGAGCGCAGCAGCCGGTACAGGCCGGTCGACTCCAGGCGTTCCGTGTCGAGGTCCAGGAGGGCCGGGGGCAGGTAGTTGCACAGGAACGCCACCGGCTGTCCGTGCGTGGCGCGCAGCCGCTCCAGGAGGGTGACCTCGCTGCCCTGCGGGACACCGAGCGCGGCGGCCACGCCGGCGGTCGCCGGCACCTGTTCGTTGCGTACGACATGGGTGGTGGGTCCCTGACCGGCCGCCTCCAGGTCGTCGTAGAGGCTGCTCAGTTCCAGCGGCCGTTTCACCTGGCTGTGCACGACCTGGGTGCCGACTCCTCGCCGTCGCACCAGGAGCCCCTTGTCGACCAGGGACTGGATGGCCTGGCGGACCGTCGGACGGGACAGGCCCAGGCGGGTCGACAGGTCGATCTCGTTGCCGAGGAGGTTGCCCGGGGCGAGCGCTCCCTGTTCGATCGCCCCCTCCAACTGCTGGGCGAGCTGGTAGTAGAGCGGCACGGGGCTGGTGCGGTCCAGGGCGAAATGCAGCAGGTCGAGCGCGGAGCCGGGCACGGCACGGGATCGGTCGCCGGTCCTCGCCATCGGGGCACCTCCTCGGGTCGGTGGGGTCGGGGGGCGAGAGCGGCTGGAGAAGCGGGGGAGGGTTACGGACCGGATCAGCCGGATGCGAGGTGTCCCGCGGGTCCGGTGCAGGTCCCGCTCTCGGCCTCGTGCATCACGGTCAACTCCCGCCGGGCGAGGGCGATACGGTCCTTTCGAACGTCTCCGTCCGCATGAGGGGTGCGCCTGGTCACCAGGGGTGGAGATCGATCCCGGTACGACCCCTCGTGATCACGCCCGGTGGCTGGGCCGACTCGGCCATGTGCGACGCTCCTCATGGTGATCGGGGGCCTGGCGTCTCCCAGGTGTAGGTCCCCGGGACCCGCACTGTCAAGAGTTTGTACTTACATTCGGACCTGCTTGTGAAATGATGTCTTAACAAAGCATTGACAGTGAGCCCGTCAAGGGATTGGATCCGGCATCAAGCAGCGCACGCCGGGTCCGAGACACCTGAACAGTCGCGGACCCGGCCCCATGGCCCCAATCTGAGTAGAAACGGGCCCCGGATCCTCGCGATCGCCTCCCCTTTTCCCGTCGTTTTCTCCGTCGCACAGTGAGGTGCAGGAAAGATGGACAGCTCTTCTCCCTTCCGCTCGAGCAGAATCGCCCCGGTCGTGGCCATGGCCGCGGCGGTGGCCCTGACCCTTGCAGGCTGCTCCAGCGGTTCCGGCGGCAAGAAGTCCGAGGAGAGCGCGGACGGCGCTTCCGCGGGCAAGGCGAGCACTCCGCAGATGACGGTCGCCCTGGTGACCCACCAGTCGCCCGGCGACACCTTCTGGGACATCGTCCGCAAGGGCGCCGAGGCGGCCGCCGCGAAGGACAACGTCAAGCTGGTCTACTCGGCCGACCCGAACGCCGGGAACCAGGCCACCCTGATCCAGAACGCGATCGACCAGAAGGTCGACGGCATCGCGGTCACCCTCGCCAAGCCGGACGCGCTGAAGGACGTCATAGCCAAGGCGAAGACCGCGAAGATACCCGTGGTCGGCCTCAACTCCGGTGTCAGCGAGTGGAAGAACCTCGGCCTGATGGAGTTCTTCGGCCAGGACGAGACGGTGGCCGGCGAGGCGCTCGGCAACAGGCTCAACTCCGAGGGCGCCAAGAAGGCCGTCTGTGTCATCCAGGAGCAGGGCAACATCGGCCTCACCCAGCGCTGTGCCGGTGTCAAGAAGACGTTCTCGGGCACGACGGAGACCCTGTACGTCAACGGCACCGACATGCCGTCCGTGAAGTCGACGATCACCGCCAAGCTGAGCCAGGACAAGGCCATCGACTACGTCGTCACCCTCGGCGCCCCGTTCGCGCTGACGGCGGTGCAGTCGAAGTCCGACGCGGGCAGCAAGGCCAAGATCGCGACCTTCGACCTGAACAAGGACCTGACGAGCGCCATCGACAAGGGCACGATCGCGTTCGCCGTCGACCAGCAGCCCTACCTCCAGGGCTACCTGGCGGTCGACTCGCTGTGGCTCTACAAGAACAACGGCAACTACATGGGCGGCGGCGAGCAGCCGGTGCTGACCGGTCCGGCCTTCGTGGACAAGACCAACGTCGACGCGGTCGCCTCGTTCGCCGCGAAGGGCACCCGGTGATGAGCATGACCCATCATGCCGAGCCGGCGGTGACCACACCGCCGGCCCCCGGCCGCAAGGAGAGCGACGGCCGGACCGAACAGCGCCCCCTGGCCCTGCGGCTGTTGGCCCGCCCCGAGGTGGGTGTGTTCCTCGGCGCGGTCGCGGTGTACGTGTTCTTCCTGATCACGGCGCCGCCGGTGCGTGACGGCAGTTCGATGGCCAACATCCTGTACCAGTCGTCGACGATCGGGATCATGGCGCTGCCGGTCGCGCTGCTGATGATCGGCGGCGAGTTCGACCTCTCCGCAGGTGTCGCCGTCATCACCTCGGCGCTCACCGCGTCCATGCTCAGCTACCAACTCACCATGAACGTGTGGGTCGGTGTCGTCGTCGCCCTTCTGGTGTCCCTCGGGATCGGCTTCCTCAACGGCTGGATGGTCGTGAAGACCGGGCTGCCGAGCTTCCTGATCACCCTGGGCACCTTTCTCATCCTCCAGGGTGTGAACCTGGCGGTGACCAAGCTGGTCACCACCAACGTGGCCACCGACGACATCAGCGACATGGACGGCTTCGGCCAGGCCAAGAAGGTCTTCGCCTCGTCCTTCGACGTCGGCGGTGTCCAGGTCAAGATCACCATCGTGTACTGGCTGGTCTTCGCGGCCATCGCCACCTGGATCCTGCTGCGGACCCGCTACGGCAACTGGGTCTTCGCGGTGGGCGGCAACAAGGAGAGCGCCCGGGCGGTCGGCGTGCCCGTGACGTTCACCAAGATCTCGCTGTTCATGCTGGTCGGCTTCGGCGCCTGGTTCGTCGGGATGCACCAGCTGTTCACCTTCAACACCGTGCAGTCCGGCGAGGGCGTCGGCCAGGAGCTGATCTACATCTCCGCGGCCGTCATCGGCGGCTGTCTGCTGACCGGCGGCGCCGGCTCGGCGATCGGCCCGGTCTTCGGCGCGTTCATGTTCGGCATGGTGCAGCAGGGCATCGTCTACGCCGGCTGGAACCCCGACTGGTTCAAGGCCTTCCTCGGCGTCATGCTCCTCGGCGCCGTCCTCATCAATCTGTGGGTCCAGCGCACGGCCACCCGGAGGTGACCCGAATGACCACCAACGGAACCGGCACGCACGGCGCCATCCTCGCGGACACCGCTCCCGAGGGCGGTGACAGTCCACTCGTCGAACTGCGCAACGCGGGCAAGTCCTACGGCAACATCCGTGCCCTGCACGGGGTCGATCTCGCCGTCCGTCCCGGCCAGGTGACCTGTGTCCTCGGTGACAACGGCGCCGGCAAGTCCACCCTCATCAAGATCGTCTCGGGGCTGCACCAGCACACCGAGGGCGAGTTCCTCGTCGACGGCCACCCCGTGCGCTTCGCCACCCCGCGCGAGGCTCTCGACAAGGGCATCGCCACCGTCTACCAGGACCTGGCGACGGTCCCGCTGATGCCGGTGTGGCGGAACTTCTTCCTCGGCTCCGAACTCACCAAGGGCCCCTGGCCGGTGCGCCGTCTCGACATCGAGAAGATGAAGAAGACCGCCGACGAGGAACTGCGCAACATGGGCATCGTCCTGGACGATCTGGAGCAGCCCATCGGGACGCTCTCGGGCGGTCAGCGCCAGTGCGTCGCCATCGCCCGCGCCGTCCACTTCGGCGCCCGCGTCCTCATCCTCGACGAACCGACCGCCGCCCTCGGCGTCAAGCAGTCCGGTGTGGTGCTGAAGTACATCGCCGCCGCCCGCGACCGCGGCCTCGGCGTCATCTTCATCACCCACAACCCCCACCACGCCTACATGGTCGGCGACCACTTCAGCGTCCTGCGTCTGGGCACCATGGAACTCTCCGCCTCCCGCGACCAGGTCGGCCTCGAAGAACTCACCAACCACATGGCCGGCGGCACCGAACTCGCGGCTCTCAAGCACGAGTTGGCCCAGGTCCGTGGCGTCGACGTCGAGGAGCTCCCGGAGGAGAAGGACCTCACCGCCCCCATGGCGACTCCTGGGGAGAGGACGCCCTGACACGGCGAACGCCCTCGACCGCATCCGGGCCGGCTCGGTCCCCGGTTCCCGACAGCGCGGGGTGATGGGCGAACCACCGTCCGGTGTACCGGAGTTGGAGCCGGTTCTGATCGCGGCCCAGCGGCTCGGCGTCGAGCTGTTCGCGATCGTGGAGCAGGACGTGTACCCGTGCGAGCCGGACCGGCCGCTGCCCATCGCGGCGCGCACCCGGAAGTTCCCGCGCTCCTGCGGGGCCTGACCCGGGGGCCGGGTGGCCAGGCGCGTCGCGCCGTCGCCGACAGGCGGCGGCGCGCCCGCGCTCGTATGGTGGGGGTGATGGGCCGCATGCGGCCCGTGCCCCTGGTGCGGCTGTGGCCTGCGGCGGAACCTCCTCATACGGGAGCGAGCCCATGACACACCCGTGTATCCGACTGAGCAGGGGGATCGTCGTCGCCGCCGCGGTGGGGGCGCTGGTGGTGCCGGCCGCGGGCGGTCCGGCGATGGCGCTGCCGTCCTCGGCCCCCACGGTGGCCGCCGGCACCGAACCACCCTCGCCGTCCTCCTCCGGGGACGGCGTCGTCGAACTCACCCCGGCCGTACAGAAGCAGGTCGACGACGCCGTGCAGCGGGTGATGAAGCAGGCGAGCATCCCCGGCGTGTCCGTCGGCATCTGGACGCCGGGCAAAGGCGAGTACGTGAAATCCTTCGGCGTCGCCGACAAGAGCACCGGCAAGAAGATGGACCCCGGCCTCTACATGCGTATCGGCAGCGAGACCAAGACGTTCACCGTCACCGCGGTCCTCCAGCTGGTCGACGAGGGGAAGATCGGCCTCGACGACACCATCGGCGAGTACATCGACGGCGTACCGAACGGCGACAAGATCACCCTGCGGCAGCTGGCCGGCATGCGCAGCGGGCTGTTCAACTACTCGGCGGACGAGGACTTCTTCAAGGCGCTGACCTCCGACCCGCAGCGGCCGTTCACCCCGCAGCAGCTGCTCGACTACTCGTTCAAGCATCCCGTGCTGTTCCCGCCGGGTGAGAAGTTCTACTACTGCAACACCAACCTGATCCTGCTCGGCCTGGTCGTCGAGCAGATGAGCGGCCAGCATCTCAACGACTACATCCAGGACCACATCCTGGACCCGGCCGGCCTGGAACACACCCTGTTCCCGACCGGCAACGAGTTCCCGACCCCGCACTCCCAGGGCTACACGAACCAGACCGCGACCGGGAAGATCGAGGACAGCGCCGACTGGAACCCGTCCTGGGGCTGGGCGGCCGGCGCGATGATCTCCCAGTTGGAGGACCTGCGGGTCTGGGCGCGTACCGTCGCCACGGGTGTGCTGCCCGACGGCGAGCGGATGATCAGCCCCGCCACCCAGAAGCAGCGCCTGATCACACCGCCGACCCCCATTCCGGGCGCCGGATACGGTCTCGGCATCTTCGACGTGCAGGGCTGGATCGGCCACAACGGCTCGCTGCCCGGCTACGAGTCCCTGACCATCTACCTGCCGTCGGCACGAGCGACCCTCGTCGTCGTGCTCAACACCGACATCAACTACAAGAACGAGGAGCCCAGCACCCTGTTCGGCGACGCGATCACCACGATCATCTCCCCGGACCACATCTTCAACCTGCCGGCGGAACCAGCGGCGAGGTGAGGACGTTCAGACAGACACCAGGTGTGTGAAGTCGGGGACGGGGAGGGTGAGATGCAGGAGGAAGAGCAGGCCGGCACCGCGGAGGTCCGGCGCCGGGCCCGGTTCGGCGCGCTGCCCGAGCGAGTGCGCCCGCAGGACATGGTCGAGGAGCGGCCTGCCACCCCCAGGGACCCGGACCGGGACGCCTACGACCCGGACGAGTTCGCGGTCCGCTACGGCCTGTGAGCCGGTGAGGGCGGCCGGGGAACATCTCTCCCCGGCCGCCCTCGGGCGCGGATGCCCCACGGACCCGCGGACAGGGCGCGGATGCCCCACGGACCCGCAGACCCACGGCCCCAGGGCCCCACGGACCCGCGGACCCGCAGACCCGCGGACCCGCAGACCCGCGAACCCGCAGACCCGCGGACCCGCGGACCCACAGGCCCGCGGACCCACAGGCTCAGGAGGCGCGGACCTCCGCGATCGTCACCGGCCGGTGCTCGTGCAGGGACAGCGTGCACGCCTCCGCGATCCAGCCCGCCTCCAGGGCGTCCTCGATCGTGCAGGGCGAGGTACGGGTACCGGCCACGACCTCCGTGAACGCGGTGAGTTCGGCGCGGTAGGCGGCGGTGAAGCGGTCCATGAAGAAGTCGTGCGGGGTACCGGCCGGGAAGGTCACCCCGGGCTCCACCGAACGCAGCGGCAGCTTGTCCTCCAGGCCGACCGCGATCGAGTCCGTGAAGCCGTGGATCTCCATCCGGACGTCGTAACCCCGGGCGTTGTGACGGGAGTTGGAGACCACCGCGATCGTGCCGTCGTCGAGGGTGAGGATCGCGCCTGTGGTGTCGGCGTCGCCCGCCTCCTTGATGTAGTCGGCGCCCCGGTTGCCGCCGACCGCGTACACCTCCGTCACCTCGCGGCCGGTGACCCAGCGGATGATGTCGAAGTCGTGCACGGAACAGTCCCGGAAGATGCCCCCGGAGGCGGCGACGTACGCGGCCGGCGGCGGCGCCGGGTCGAGCGTGGTCGAGCGGACCGTGTGCAGCTTGCCCAGCTCGCCGGCCGTCACGGCCGCCCGCGCGGCGACGAAGCCCGCGTCGAAGCGGCGGTTGTAGCCGATCTGGATGGGGACGGCACTGTCCTGGACGGCCTTGAGGACCTCGACGCCCTCGCTCATGGTCCTGGCGACGGGCTTCTCGCAGAAGACGGGGATGCCCGCCTGGACGGCGGCCAGGATCAGACCGGGGTGGGCGTCCGTCGCCGCCGCGATCACGACACCGTCCACCCCGGCGGCCAGCACGGCCTCGGGGGAGTCCGCGACCTCGGCGCCGAACCGCTCGGCGGCCCTTTTGGCGGCCTCAGCGAACGGGTCGGCCACGACGAGCGACCCGACGGCGTCGAGTCCGGAGAGGGTCTCGGCGTGGAAGGCGCCGATGCGGCCGAGGCCGAGGATTCCGATGCGCATGTGCTTCGCTGCTCCTTGTGTGTGGTTGCTGTGCGTTGCCGGGGCTCCGCCCCCGGACCCCGGTCGCCCTTCGGGCTCGTCCTCGACGGCCGGACGGGCTTGATCGGTCCGGGCCGCCCGGTTCGTTCCGGTCCCAGTCGATCACCGAACCGGTGACCACGCCCGACCAGGCCGGTCTTTCGACGACGTGCCCCATGGACGGGCGGTCCTTTCAGCTCGTGCGCCGAGCGCGTCGAACACGGCGGTGGCCCGGTCGACGACCGCCGGATCGGGGAAGGCGTCCCGCGAGACCGACTCCGGGACCGTCGCTCAGGGCCCGCACCGGTTCGGCGCGGACCGCGCGGCCCGTGACGGGGGCGCGCAGGCGCTCACTGTCGTGGGCGATGACGTTCCCCTGCACCGCCGAGGCATGCGGGAACTCGGGGCGGTCGGTGGTGCGCTCGACGAGCGTGCGGAAGGTGTCGAGATCGCAGTCCTGCCCGGTCGGCCAGGCGTGGCCCCGCACGGAGATGAAGGACATCGTCGTCCCTTCGATGACAATGGCGGCTCAGCGCTGCCATTCTTGTCATGACAAACCCGTCGAACAACCGGCAGGCGGCCATCAAAAACCCCTCAAGCAGATCCCCTGGGAGCATTTCGTGGGCCACCCCTTCCCCATCCGAGAGATCGCACGTCAGGCGGGTCTGAGCGAGGCGACCGTCGACCGGGTGCTCAACGGCAGGGGAGGGGTGCGGGAGTCCACCGTGCAGGAGGTCCAGCGCGCCATCGCCGACCTGGACCGGCAGCGGACCCAGGTCAGGCTCGTCGGGCGCACCTTCATGGTCGACATCGTCATGCAGGCGCCGGAACGGTTCAGCACCGCCGTGCGGGCCGCCCTGGAGGCCGAGCTGCCGTCCCTGCACCCGGCCGTGCTGCGCTCGCGCTTCCATTTCCGTGAGACCGGACCGGTCCAGGAGCAGGTCGCCACCCTCGACCGGATAGCCCGGCGCGGCTCCCAGGGGGTCGTTCTCAAGGCGCCGGACGTACCCGAGATCAACGCCGCCGTCGGCCGGCTGGTCGCCGCAGGGATCCCGGTCGTCACCCTGGTCACGGATCTGCCGGCCAGCGCCCGCCTCGCCTACGTCGGTATCGACGACCGGGCCGCCGGCGCCACCGCCGCCTATCTCATGGGCCAGTGGCTCGGTGACCGCCCCGGCAATGTGCTAACCAGCCTGAGCAGCGGCTTCTTCCGCAACGAGGAGGAGCGCGAGATGGGTTTCCGCAGCGTGATGCGGGCCCGGCATCCGGAGCGCACGCTGGTCGAGATCGCCGAGGGGCAGGGGCTGGACGCCACGCAGTACGAGCTCGTGCGGGCCGCGCTGGAACGCGACCCGGACATCCGCGCCGTCTACTCCATCGGCGGAGGCAACGACGCCACCCTGCGTGCCTTCGCCGACCTCGGCCGTGAGTGCGCCGTGTTCGTCGCGCACGACCTCGACCACGACAACACCCGGCTGCTGCGCGGACACCGGCTGTCCGCCGTCCTCCACCACGACCTGCGCCACGATGTGCGCGAGGCCTGCCACACCGTGATGCGGGCGCACGGCGCGCTGCCGCCGGCCGGTCCCACGCTGCCGTCGGCGATCCAGGTGGTCACCCCGTACAACCTGCCGCCCCGGCCGGCAGCCGGCTGAAACCGGTGGCCGGCCGGGGTGCGGGATCCGCCGGGGCGTGGGATGCGGGGGCCGCTCAGTGCCGCAGGGCCGGTGTTCCTGCCGCCGGGGCGAGGCACGCGGCGCTGTGGTACGTGCAGACGCCCAGGGCCGGCAGCCAGTAGCTGAGGACGGCCCCCGTCAGGGCGGTCGTGCCCCAGCCGTTCGCCGCGTAGAAGAACGCGGGTCGAGCACGCCGCCCCCCCTGAATCCTGGCGTTCCCGGGGCGCGCGGTCCCTGGGCCTGAGAGCCGGACCGTAGGGGTGGCCCTACCGCCACCCCTACGGGTGCACGTCCACCCAGGAGCCGCTCTCCGCGGAGCGTGTCATCGCCTCCAGCACGGTCGCGCTGCGCACCGCGTCCGCGAGTGTCGCCCCGTAGGGGGTGCCCTCGGCGACCGAGCGCAGGAAGCGGTAGGCCTCCACCACCTTCAGGTCGTCGTATCCCATGGCGTTCGCCGCGCCCGGCTGGAAGGCGCCGAACTCACCGTCGCCCGGGCCGACGTACACCGTGCTGACGGGCTGGTCCTGGTAGGTGGCGCCGCGGCTGACGCCGAGCTCGTTCATCCGCCGGAAGTCCCAGAACACGGCGCCCTTGGTGCCGTGCACCTCGAAGCCGTAGTTGTTCTGCTCGCCGACCGAGACCCGGCAGGCCTCCAGCACGCCCCGGGCGCCGGAGGCGAAACGCAGCAGGCAGTTGACGTAGTCCTCGTTCTCGACCGGGCCGAGTTCGCCGCCGACAGCGAGGCTGTGGCCCGCCGTCGCTCCCGTCGGGCGGGCCCGCTCGGGGACGAAGACCGCTGTGTCGGCCGTCAGGGACGTGATGTCGCCGAGCAGGAAACGGGCCAGGTCGACGCCGTGCGAGGCCAGGTCGCCCAGCACTCCGCTGCCGCCCCGCTCCCGCTCGTAGCGCCAGGTCAGAGCGCCGTCGGGGTGGGCCGCGTAGTCGCTGAAGAGACGGACGCGGACGTGGGTGACCGTGCCGAGCTCACCGGCGGCGATCAGGTCGCGGGCGCTCTCCACGGCGGGCGCGTTGCGGTAGTTGAAGCCGACCGCGCCCTGCACGCCCGCCTCGGCCACCGCCTCCGCCACCGCCCGGGCGTCCGGGGGAGTGAGGCCCACCGGCTTCTCGATCCAGATGTGTTTGCCCGCCTCGGCCATCGCGACACCGATCTCGCGGTGCAGGAAGTTCGGCGCGGTGATGCTCACGGCCCGCACCCGCGGGTCGGCGGCCACCTCGCGCCAGTCCCGGGTGGCGGACGCGAAGCCGAACTGCTCCGCGGCCTCGTCGGCCCGGCCGGGCACCTCCTCGGCGACGGCGACCAGCTCCGGCCGCAGGGCCAGCCGCGGGTAGTGGTGCCGGACGCGGGCGTACGCCTGGGTGTGCACCCGGCCCATCCAGCCGAACCCCACGACGGCCACTCCCAGCGCATCCACCATGGCAGTCACCACAGCCCTTCCTTGGACCGCTCCATTAGCTGACCAAGCCACCCTGCGGGCCGTTTCCCCAGGGTGTCAAGGGTTTCCGGACCCTTTGACAACCGGTGCCACACATGGAACGGTCCAATCATGAGAGCACCGACCATTCGTGACGTCGCCGACCGGGCCGGGGTGTCCAAGTCGCTGGTCTCCCTGGTGCTGCGCGGCTCCGGCCAGGTGCGTGCCGAGAAGCGGGAGGCCGTCCTGCGGGCCGTGCGCGAGCTGGGCTACCGGCCCAACGCGGCCGCGCGCAGCCTCAGCGAGCAGCGCGGCCTGCCCGACTCCCGGCCGCACTCGGGCGGGGGGACCCCCATGGTCGGCGTCCTGCTGCACGACCTGCGCAACCCCTGGTACGTGGACCTCCTGGACGGCCTCAACTCCCTGCTGCACGCGAGCGGCCTGCACATGCTCCTGGCCGACGCCCGGCTGCACCGGCGCGTCGGCCAGGACCCGGCCGGGCCCTTCCTGGACCTGGGAGCCCACGGGCTGGTCGTGGTCGGCACGCTGCCCGACCCGGCGGCGCTGGAGACCGTCGCCGCCCGGATGCCGGTCGTGGTCGCGGCGGCCCGTGAGCCGGTGCCAGCCGGGGTGGACCTGGTGGCGAACGACGACGAGCGCGGCGCCCGCCTGGTCACCGAGCACCTCGTCGGGCTCGGCCACCGCCGCATCGCCCATCTGGCGGGCTACGGCGCCGTCGCCGACCTGCGCCGGCGCGGCTTCGAGGCGACCATGCGGGCGGCGGGACCGGCCCAGGTGGCCCTGGTCGAGGCGGGGGACATGACCGAGGAGGGCGGCTACCGGGCCCTGGTGCGGCTGCTCGCCCGCCCCGACCGGCCCACGGCCGTGTTCGCCGTCAACGACATGACGGCGGTGGGGGCGCTCTCGGCGGCCGAGGAACTGGGCCTGCGGGTGCCGCGCGACCTGTCCGTGGTCGGCTACGACAACACCGGCATCTCCCGGCTGCGCCATGTGTGGCTCACGACCGTCGACGGCGCCGGCCACGAGGTCGGCCGCCGTGCCGCCCGCTGTCTGCTGGACCGTCTCGAACGCCCGGGCGGAGAGGGACGGCTGCAGCTGGCCCCGCCGGTCCTGGAGGTCCGCGGCACGACGGCGCCCCCGCCCGCGGTCACAGCGTGATCGCGTAGGCCTTCCGCAGCGTCTCGTGGACGGTCCAGGTCGTCCGGTCGCCCTCGCGCAGTACCGCCATGTCGCCGGGGCCGACCGTCAGCGTGGGACCGCCCTCGACCTCGACGGTCGCCGACCCGCTGATCACCACGAACAGCTCGTCCGCCTCGGTGTCGGTGACGACGCCCGGGGTGATCTGCCAGATCCCCCTGACCTGACGGCCGTCGGCCGACTCCCACACCACCTTGCCGGTCACCTCGGGGGTCCCGGCGACGATCTGCCGCGGATCGAGCGGCTCCGGCTCGAGGTCGGCGTCGGGGATGTGGACGACGAAGCTGTGGGGCGGGGGGCCGCCGGGGCTGCCGGCGGTGCTGCTGTCGGTGCTCATGGGGCGACCCTAGCGAGGCCGTACGTCCGCCGGGCGTGGACACTGTGTGGGCTGTCGGCCCAGGTGGGAGGACACTTCGTCACGACTGGCGGCCCGTGCGGGACGGGGTGATCGTGGAGCCCATGGCGGACGACACCGCGGCCGCGCGCGAGCCGCACCGGCACGACACGCGTGCGGCTCTTCTCTTCGGCGGTGTCTACGGCGCGGTCCTCGCGAGCTCGATGGTCGCCGCGCTCAGCCAGCACGGGCACACCTCCCAGAGCAGCCGCCGCTACGACGCCGCCTGGCTGCTGGTGACCGCGTTCGCCTCGGCGCTCGCGCACGGCTACGCCCACTACATCGCCGAGCGGGGCGCGCACCGCCGGGGGGACGTGCTGCGCACCCTCGCCGAGGAGTGGCCCCTCGTCGTGGCCGTGCTGCCCACCGTCCTGATCCTCGCGGGCGCCGGCTGGGGCTGGTGGCCGGCGAGCGGGGTGGAGTACGCCGCGTTCGTCCTGAACATCGCCCTGTTGTTCGTCCTCGGCCTGGTCACGGCCCGCTGGTCGCGCCGCCCGTGGGCCGTCGCGGTGCTGATCGGGGCGGTGGACGCGCTGCTCGGCGTGATCGTGGTCGTGGCGAACGCGTTGATCAAGTAACCCGTACCGTCCTTCGCCGTACCCGTCCGGTGGGAACATGGCGCGGCGGCAGCACGCCCGCAATACGGCGGACAAAATTGTTGACAATCTTGTTTCGCTAGATTTAGGTTCGACAGGCACTCACTCAGGGAGGGCAACCATGCCGAAAGAAGCCCGTCCGAGCACCGGGGAGCAGGCCAAGCAGCATGCGCTCGCGCAGCTGCGGCAGGCGATCCTGCACGGCGAGATGGCACCGGCCCAGCGGCTGGTGGAGAACGAGCTCGCCGAGCAGTTCGGTGTGACGCGGGCCAGCATCCGCGCGGCGCTCATCGATCTGGAGTCCCAGGGACTCGTCGAACGGATCCGCAACCGCGGTTCGCGGGTGCGGGTGGTGACCGTGGACGAAGCGGTCGCCATCACCGAGTGCCGCATGGTCCTCGAAGGGCTGTGCGCGGCGAAGGCGGCCGTCGCGGCCAGCGACGACCAGCTGAGCGAGCTCACCGACCTCGGCACGGCCATGACCAAGGCCGTCGCCGACGGCGAGCCGGTCACCTACTCCGACCTGAACCACGAACTGCACGTCCGCATCCGGGAGTTCTCCGACCAGCGGACCGCGCAGCAGCTGCTGGAGCGGCTCAACGCCCAACTGGTGCGCCATCGCTTCCAGTTGGCGCTGAGGCCGGGGAGGCCGCAGCAATCCCTGAACGAGCACCTGACCATGATCGAAGCGATCCGGGCCAGGGACCCCCAGGCGGCCGAGACGGCCGTCCGCGCCCACCTCACCAGCGTGATCGAGGCGCTGCGCGACTGATCACGGCTGCGCGGGGCGGGCGCCCACCTGTTACCAAGGAGATCTGAGAATGACCCAGGCCAACGCGCCCGCCAGCCCACCACGATCGACCCTCGTCGTCACCGCGCACGCCGGCGACTTCGTGTGGCGGGCGGGCGGCGCCATCGCCCTGGCCGCCTCCCGCGGGGAGAAGGTGACCATCGCGTGCCTGACCTTCGGCGAGCGCGGTGAGTCCGCCAAGGCGTGGCGCGAGGGCAGGAAGCTCGACGAGATCAAGGCGATACGCCGGGACGAGGCCGAGCGCGCCGCCGCCACCCTGGGCGCCGAGGTCCGCTTCTTCGACGCCGGCGACTACCCGCTCGTGGCCACCGCCGAGCTGACCGACCGGCTCGTCGCCGTCTACCGGGACACCCAGCCGGACGTGGTGCTGACCCACCCCACCGAGGACCCGTACAACGGCGACCACCCGGCCGCCAACCGCATGGCGCTGGAGGCCAGGGTCCTCGCCCAGGCCATCGGCTACCCGGGTGAGGGCGAGATCATCGGCGCGCCGCCGGTCTTCTACTTCGAGCCGCACCAGCCGGAGATGAGCGGCTTCAGGCCCGAGGTGCTGCTCGACATCACCGAGGTGTGGGAGACCAAGCGCGAGGCCATGGAGTGCCTCGGCGCCCAGCAGCACCTGTGGGACTACTACACCGACCTCGCCGTGCGCCGGGGCGTCCAGCTCAAGCGCAACGCCGGTCCGAACCTGGGCCTGGCGCACAGGACCATGGCCGAGGCGTTCATGCGCCCCTACCCGCAGATCGCGAAGGAGCTGGCGTGAGCGGCGTGATCGTCACGAATCCGCCGAAGGCGGAGCTGAAGGACGTCGACGCGCTGGCCGGCTTCGGCGTGGCCACGGTCGGCGAGGCGATGGGCCGGACCGGACTGCTGAGCCCGGAGATCCGCCCGATCCAGCAGGGCGTACGGGTCGCCGGAACCGCCGTGACCGTGCTCAGCTGGCCCGGCGACAACCTCATGATCCACGCGGCCGTCGAGCAGTGCGGTGAGGGCGACATCCTGGTCGTCACCACCACCTCCCCGTCCACCGACGGCATGTTCGGCGAGCTTTTCGCGACCGCGCTGCAGCGGCGCGGGGTGCGCGGCGTGATCACCAACGCGGGCATCCGCGACACCCAGGAGCTGCGGGACATGGGCTTCGCGGCCTGGTCGCGGGCCGTCTCCTCGCAGGGGACCGTGAAGGCCACCGGCGGCTCGGTCAACGTGCCGATCGCGATCGACGGCCAGGTGATCCGTCCGGGCGACGTGATCCTCGCCGACGACGACGGTGTCGTGGTCGTCCCACGCGTGCGTGCCCGCGCCATCGCGGAGGCGTCCGAGGCCCGCGAGGCCAAGGAGGCCCGCTCCCGTGCCGCCTTCCTCGACGGCGAACTCGGCCTGGACCGCTACGGGTTGAGGGAGACCCTGAAGCGGCTCGGCGTCGAGTACAAGACGTACGACACCTACGCGGGGGAGTCGTCGTGACCTCCGTGCCCGAGGAGCTGCCCTGCCTGCTGATGCGGGGCGGCACCTCCAAGGGCGCGTACTTCCTCGCGGACGATCTCCCCGCCGAACCGGCCCTGCGCGACGAGCTGTTGCTGCGCGTCATGGGCAGTCCGGACGCACGCCAGATCGACGGGCTGGGTGGCGCCCACCCGCTCACCAGCAAGGTGGCCGTGGTGTCGCCGTCGGCCGACCCGCACGCCGACGTCGACTACCTCTTCCTTCAAGTCGGTGTGGACCGGCCGGAGGTGAGTGACCGTCAGAACTGCGGCAACATCCTGGCCGGCGTCGGCCCGTTCGCCGTGGAGCGCGGACTCGTCGCCGCGGGGGAGGCGGAGACCGCCGTCCGTATCCGCATGGTCAACTCCGACGACTACGCGACGGCGACCTTCCCGACGCCGGGCGGTCGCGTGGACTACACCGGCGCCGCCGAGATCTCCGGGGTGCCGGGGTCGGCCGCGCCCGTGGTGATCGAGTTCCCGCCGGGCACCGGCGCGCTGCTGCCCACGGGCAACGTCCGGGACGAGATCGACGGTGTGGCGGTGACCTGCGTGGACAACGGGATGCCCACGGTGCTCATCGCGGCCACCTCCCTCAAGGTCACCGGCTACGAGCTACCGAGGGACCTGGAGGAGGACGTCGCGCTCGCCGACCGGCTCCGGACGATCCGCCTGGCGGCGGGCCGGCTGATGGGCCTCGGCGACGTCTCGGACACCACCGTGCCCAAGCTCACGCTGCTCGCCGCGCCCCGCGACGGCGGCGCGGTCACCACCCGCACCTTCATTCCGGTGCGCTGCCACCCCTCGATCGGGGTACTTGGCGCGGCCAGCGTCGCGGCCGGCCTGCGGATCGAAGGCAGCGTGGGGGCTGATCTGGCGAGGATCGACGCCGGAAGTGACCGAATTCGCATAGAACATCCCTCTGGATTCCTGGATATCGAAAGTAGCCTCGGGGCAACCCCCGACGGTCTGCCCTCCGCCCGCCGCACCGCCGTGGTGCGCACGGCCCGAAAGATCTTCGACGGCACCGTCTTCCCCAGGTCCGCCGAGACGGCCCCCCTGCCCGCACGCTCCCTTGGAGGTCAACGATGACTCCGCCGCTCGGCGACATCGCCCACATCGGCCACGCCCAGCTCTTCACCCCGGACCTGGACGCCAGTGTCGGCTTCTTCACGGACTACCTGGGGCTCACCGTCAACGGGCAGGACGGCGACACGGTCTATCTGCGGACCTTCGACGACTACGAGCACCACAGCCTGGTGCTCACCGCCCGCGAGCAGCCCGGCCTCGGCCGGCTGGCCCTGCGCACCTCCAGCGAGGAGGCCCTCCGGCGCCGGGTCGAGGCGGTCGAGGCGGCGGGCGGCACCGGCCACTGGGCCGAGGACGAGCCCGGCCTCGGCAAGCTGTACGTCACCACCGACCCGGACGGCCACGAGCACGCCCTGTACTGGGAGAGCGAGCACTACCGGGCCCCCGACGGGCTGAAGCCGGCCCTGAAGAACCAGCCGCAGGCCAAGCCCAACCGGGGCGTGGGCGTACGGCGCCTGGACCACATCAACTTCCTCGCCGCCGACGTGCTCGCCAACTCCGAGTTCCAGCAGAACCTGCTGGGCGCCCGTCCCACCGAGCAGATCCGTCTAGACACGGGGAGGATCGCGGCGCGCTGGCTGACGTACACGAACAAGTCGTACGACGTCGTGTACACCTCGGACTGGACCGGCAGTTCCGGGCGGCTGCACCACATCGCGTTCGCGACCGACACCCGTGAGGACATCCTGCGCGCCGCCGATCTCGCGATCGACTCGGGCGTGTTCATCGAGACGGGCCCGCACAAGCACGCCATCCAGCAGACGTTCTTCCTGTACGTCTACGAGCCCGGCGGCAACCGCATCGAGCTGTGCAACCCGCTCACCCGCCTCGTCCTGGCCCCCGACTGGCCGCTGGTCACCTGGACCGAGGAAGAGCGCAAGAAGGGGCAGGCCTGGGGTCTGCGGACCATCGAGTCGTTCCACACGCACGGCACACCGCCCGTGAGCTGAGCCTGTTCCCTCGGGTGCGCAGGGCGTCGGCCAGCGGACCAGTGGATTGTCGATGAGATTGTTGACAAAAGTGTTGACTCTCTCGGGGCTGATCCTTAGCGTCTTGCGCACACCGGGTCAGCCGCACGAGCCGCGCCGGCCCTCTTCACTCGTCCCCTCCAGGGTTCGTCTCCTGGACGAGAGGAAAACAACGATGTCCTCCTCCCCCGCTCTGTCCGCCCGCGGCAGCAGACTGGCCCTCCTGGTCGTCGGTCTGTGCTGGCTGGCCGTGCTCTTCGACGGCCTCGACATGTTCATCTACGGCTCGGTGCTGCCGCACCTGCTGGAGACGAAGACCTTCGGCCTCACCCCGGCCACGGCCGGCGACCTCGGCAGCTACGCCACCTTCGGCATGCTGATCGGCGCCCTCACGGCGGGCACCGTCGCCGACCGGATCGGGCGCAAGAAGCTGATGGTCGGCTGCGTGATCCTGTTCTCGCTGGCCTCCGGCGTGTGCGCGATGGCGGGCAGCGTCGAGGTCTTCGGCCTCGGCCGGACGCTGGCGGGCGTCGGCCTCGGCGGCCTGCTGCCCACCGCGATCAGCATGGTCTCCGACTACGCCCCGCGCGGCCGCGGCGCCATCATCATCGGCCTGCTGATGACCGCCCACCACGCCGGCGGCATCCTCTCCGCCTACGTCGCCAAGTGGCTCATCGACCCGGTCGGCTGGCGCGCCGCCTTCTGGGTCTGCGTGCTTCCGCTGCTCTTCGCCCCGGTGCTCGCCAAGCTGCTGCCCGAGTCGCTGAGCTTCCTCGTGGCCAAGGGCCGCGATGCGGAGGCCCGCGAACTGGCCACCCGCTACGACGTCGAGCTGCCCGCCGCGAAGTCCGGCAAGCAGGGCGCGGCCGACCGCTGGAACGCGCTCCAGAACCTCTTCCGCGGCGGCGAGTGGACCCAGACCCTGCTGTACTGGCTGGCCTCCTTCGGCGGTCTCCTCCTCGTCTACGGCGTCGCCACCTGGCTGCCCACCCTGATGCGCGCCGAAGGCTACGAGCTGGGCTCGGCCCTGTCCTTCGTGGTCGTCTTCAACCTCGGCGGCATCGTGGGCATGCTGGTCGCCGGGCGTGCCGCCGACCGGTTCGGCGCCCCGCGCATCTCCGCGATCTGGTTCGCGCTGACCGCCGCCGGCGTGTTCCTGCTCAGCGTCCACATGCCGATGAGCGTGACGATGATCGTCGTCTTCTTCACCGGCGTCTTCCTCAACAGCGCCCAGACGATGATCTACGCCACGGTCTCCATCCGCTCCCACGCGGACGACCGGGCCACCGCCGTCGGCTGGACCTCCGGCATGGGCCGCTTCGGCGCCGTGTTCGGCCCGTGGCTGGGCGGCCAGCTGCTCGCCTCGAACCAGGGCGACTGGGGCTTCACCGCGTTCGCGATCGCCGGCCTGTCGTCCATGGTCTTCATCGGCATCGCCGCACTGCGCAGCTCGAAGCAGACTCCGCGCGGCGCCGACCAGGAGCTGGTGGGCGCCCACTGAGCGAGCGCACGACGCACGGCTGACACCGGGGGCGCAGGACGGACGCCGGTCACCGCACGAGGTGCGGGGGCCGGCGTCCGGTCGCACGCTCGAGGTATGGGTGAGCGGTGGGAGGTCCGCCGGGCGGGCGCGACGAACGCCCCGCACCGGGTGCTGATGATTCCGGGCGGGCTGTGCACGACCGAGTTCTACGCGGACGTCATGGCCGAGCCGGCGGTGGCCGGGCTGGGCATGGTCGCGGTGACCCAGCCGGGCTTCGGGCGTACCGAGGCGCCCGAGGACGTGTCCATGGACCACTACGCCCGGCTGATGGCCGACTTCGCCGCCGACGCCGGCTGCGACGCGGTCGTCGGGCACAGCCTCGGCGCGAACGTTGCGCTGGAGATGGCGGCGCAGGGTCTGTTCCAGGGCCCGCTGGTGCTGCTGTCGCCGACCTTCTCGCGGGGCGACGAGGCGAGGTTCCTGACGGTGCTGAACGCCCTGGGCCGCGTGCCCGGGCTCGGTGCCGCGGCCTGGACGGCCATGCTCGCGCTGCTGCCGCGGTCCATGAAACGCGAAATGCCGCCGCACCGCGCCGAAGCGCTGGCGGCGGTCATGGCCGGCAACGATCCGGCGTCCTGCCGTCGGATCGTCCGGGGCTACTACGCGTACCTGGACCGGTATCCGTCGCTGGTACCGAGGCTGTGCGGGTCCGGGGTGCCCGCCTGGGTGGTGCGCGGCGACCGCGACGGGATCGGCCTGACGGCCGAGGAGCGGCTGGGCCTGGAGGCCTGCCCGCGGGTGCGCATGGTCACCGTGCCCGACGCGGGGCACCTCCTCCTCGTCGAGCAGCCGGCCGCGGTCGCCGAGGTCATCGCGGAGGCGGCCACGGCGTCGGTGCGCTGACGGCCGTCCCCCTCCCGGGCCCGCCCTCAGTCGTCGGAGCCCATCTGGTCCTCCGCCGAGAGGTGTTCAACCGTCCGGCCGGTCTCGGTGAACGTGCGCGTCACATGGCCCGAGGAGTACACCCACAGGATCCGCAGCGGACGGTCGCCGATGTTGCGGAACAGGTGGGGGACCGGGGACGGCACGTACGTGGTGTCGAACTGCTCCAGCCTCGTCACCTCGCCGTCCACCCACACCTCCGCCTCGCCCTCGAGGACCGTCACGTGCTCGTCGCAGTTGTGCGAGTGCAGCGGGGCCCCGGAGCCGACGGGGTAGACGCTCATCCCGCTGGTGATCCGGTTCTCCCCGTTCGCCGACGCGGTGGTGACGAGCGGTGTCGAGGCGACCGCGCCGCCGCGGTCGAGCAGCGGGACGGAAGCGGCCTTGATGATGGTGGTCATGTCGGACGACGTTAGGTCGCCGCCCGGCGAATGGGGGGCCTCCGGCGTGCAGTTTTACGTTGCGTTCCGAGGTGGGTGAGCTTCTCGGACACGGCTGTACCTTCACCTGGCACCGCACGGATTCACGACCCGTGCCCGTAATGCGCCGGAAAGAAAAGGCAGGTATCGGCCGGATGAGGCTCCCCGTTCTCGACGAAGAGGAAATGGATGCGCGGCAGCAGGAGCTGGCCGCGCGGATCGCCGGCCGCCGTGGCGCGGTGCGCGGTCCCTTCCGGGTGTGGCTGCACAGCCCGGAGATGTGCGAGCGGGCCGAGTCGCTCGGCGCGTTCGCCCGCTTCGACTGCTCGCTGCCCAGGCACCTGCGCGAGCTGACCCTGCTGATGGCCGCCCGCAACTGGGACGCGCAGTACTCCTGGAACGCCCATGTGCACCAGGCCGTGGAGGCCGGCATCCCGGAGGCCGCCGTGCAGGCGATCGCCGAGAAGCGCGAGGCGGTCTTCGACAACGAGGCCGACCAGGTCTTCTACCGGTTCTGCCGGGAGATCCTCGACGACCACTTCGTCACCGACGCCACCTTCGCGGCGGCACTGGAGCACTTCGGCTCCAAGGGACTGGTGGACACCATCGGCGCGCTCGGCAACTTCACCATGCTCGGCATGTGCCTGAACACCTTCCAGGTGGACCTCCAGGCCGACAAGGAGCCCCCGTTCCCCGACATCCGCGGCTACGGACGTGTGGCCCCCGAGGGCGACCGGCCATGACCGCCGTACTGCGCGCCCGGGGCGTCACCAAGAGCTTCGGCGGGGCGGCCGCGCTGAAAGGCGTCGACCTCGATCTGTACCCCGGCGAGGTGCACGCCCTGATGGGCATGAACGGCGCCGGGAAGTCGACCCTCGTGCAGGTGCTGTCCGGCGTCCACCAGGCCGACGCCGGCACGATCGAGGTCGACGGGCGGGAGCAGCACGGGCTGAGTGTGCGCAGGGCGCGCAGGCTGGGCATCTCCTCGGTGCCGCAGCGCCGCGAACTGGCGATGGGGCTGAGCGTCGCCGAGAACATCCTGCTCGGCGACCTGCCCACCCGGGGGCGCGCCGTGCGGTGGAAGGCGGTCGGGGAGGAGGCCCGCACGGCCCTCGCCGCCCTGGGCATCGACATCGACGTGGAGCGCGCCGCCGGTTCGCTCACCGTCGCCGAGCAGACCATGGTGGAGGTGGCCCGCGAGGTCAGGCGCGGCGGCCGCGTGCTGATCCTGGACGAGCCGACCGCCTGTCTGAGCGCCGGGGACGCCCACCGGATCCGGGCCCTGGTGCGCACCCTGCGCGACGAGGGCGTCGCCGTCGTCTACATCTCGCACTACATCGACGAGGTCATGGCCGTCGCCGACCGGCTCACCGTCCTGCGGGACGGGGCCGTGGTGACGAGCGCGCCCGCCGCCGAGCTGGACGACGCGGGACTGGTGCGTGCCATGGTCGGCCGGGACGTCGTCTCCACCCGCCCCGAACGGCCCGCGCCGAAGGACGAAGTCGGCCTCTCGGTACGGGGATTGAGCCAGGGCCGGGCCATCCGGGACTTCACCGTCGAGGTGCGCAGGGGCGAGATCGTCGCCGTCCTCGGGCCGGCCGGGGACGCCCAGTCCCGGCTGTTCGACCTGCTGTCCGGACGGCAGCGCCCGGAGACCGGCGACCTGCACGTCGAAGGCAGGGCCGTGCCCTTCGGCCGGGTCCCGGCCTCGCTCGCCAGCGGGCTGCGCTGTGTCACCGGCGACCGCCGCTCCCTGGGCCTGGTCCCGGGCATGTCGCTGGACGAGAACCTGATGCTCGCCGACGACCGGTTCGCGCGCCGTCGTCTGCACCGCCGCGGTCAACTGGCCCGCCGGGCCGCTCCGTTGCGCCACAGCTACGGAGTCAGGGCACTGGCCGGGAACCCGCCGGTGAGCGCGCTGTCGGGCGGCAACCAGCAGAAGGTGCTGCTCGGGAAGTGGCTGGAGACCTCACCGGCGGCGTGCTTCCTGGAGGACCCCACCAACGGCGTGGACATCGCGGCCATGGCCGACATCCACACCCTCCTCGACGATCTCGCCTCCCGGGGAGTGGCCGTACTGCTCGCCTCCTCCTCCGCCGAGGAGGTCATGCGGCTGGCCGACCGGGTCGTCGTCGTGAGCGCCGGCCGCATGGTCGCCGAGCACGACATCACCGCCATCACCCGCGACGAACTCGTCGCCACGGCCCTCGGAGGTCAACCGCAGTGAGCGTCAAGACACTTTCCGATGCCCCCGGCGTGTCCGGCCCGCCCGAGGCGCCCAAGTCCCGTCTCTCCCCGGGCAAGGTGCGCGATCTGCCGCACGCCGGCCTGATCGCCGTGCTCGTCCTCGTCGTGGTGTTCACCGCCGTGCAGAGCGAGACGTTCGCCACCGACCGCAACATCGTCAACATCCTCAGCCAGGTGAGCGTCAACGCCGTACTCGCCGCCGGACTCACCCTGTTGATGACCGCGGGCGGCATGGACTTCTCCATGGGCGGCAACGTCGCCGTCACGGCCGCGGTCTCGGCGAAACTGCTCGCCGAGGGCCAGCCCACCGGCTACGCCGTGGTCGTCGCGCTGCTGCTCGGCACCGCCATCGGCCTCGTCAACGGGCTGGTGGTGACCTTCACCGACGTGGCGCCGTTCGTCGTGACGCTGGCCTCGGCCACCCTGCTCGACGGCGTGGCGCTGCTGGTCCACGACGGCTCCACCATCTCCATCGGCACCCGGATGTCCGCCCTCGGCAACGACAAGGTGCTCGGCGTGCCGTATCTGCTGATCGTCGCGGTCCTGGTGCTGATCGTGACGGCGCTCGTCATGCGGTTCACG
Source organism: Streptomyces sp. NPDC060002 (assembly GCF_042737245.1). Taxonomy (NCBI): domain Bacteria; kingdom Bacillati; phylum Actinomycetota; class Actinomycetes; order Kitasatosporales; family Streptomycetaceae; genus Streptomyces; species Streptomyces sp. NPDC060002. The sequence goes on along the minus strand of NZ_JBHWUW010000001.1, from coordinate 464,377 downwards.
GTGTTCGGCCGGGACGCCTTCGCCATCGGCGGCAACGAGCACGTGGCCCGCCTCAGCGGCATCAACGTCACCGCCCGCAAGCTCACCCTGTACGGCCTCACCGGCACCCTCTCCGGACTCGCCGGTCTCATGCTGCTGTCCCGTCTCGGCTCCTCCAGCCCCGGCGGCACCGCCGGCCTCTCGCTCCAACTGGCCGTGGTCGCCGCGGTGGTCATCGGCGGCACCTCGCTGGCCGGCGGGCACGGCACCGTCATCGGCACCGCCCTCGGCCTGGTGCTGCTCGGTGTGGTGGCCAACGCGCTGAACCTCCTGGACTTCTCCAGCAACTACCAGCCGGTCTCCGTCGGCGCCGTGCTGCTCGTGGCGGCGATCGCCAACGAGATGCACAAGGCCCGCTCGGGCTCGGCGCGCCACTGAACCTCCCTCTCGTCCATGCCTCGTCCCGAAAGGCCCTTCCCCATGAGACTCTCCGCCCGTTCACGCAGGGCACTGTTCGCCACCCTCACCGGCTCCACCCTGGTGCTGACCGGCTGCGGCAACGGCGACAGCGGCAGTGCCGACAGCGTCTCCCTCGGCTTCGTCAACGGTGGCGACACCAGCTTCCACAGCTGTCTCCAGAAAGCCGTCGAGGGTCAGGCGAAGACCGCGGGAGCGAAGGTCTACACGGCCAACTCCCACCAGAACGCCGGGACCGAGCTGTCCAACATCGAGGACATGATCTCCCGCGACGTGAGCGCGCTGATCGTGCAGACGGTCAACGTCGACGCGCTCAAGGGCGACATCGCCAAGGCGAAGGCCTCGGGCATACCGATCTATCTGACCTCCGTGTCCACCGGCGACGCCGCCGACATCCTCGGCGCGGCCGTCGTCGACCTCAAGAAGGTCGGCAGCCTCGACGCGGGCTGGATCGCCCAGGACGCGGGCACGAAGCCGGTGCAGGTCGGCATCGTGGCCGGGGCTCCGGGCGCGGCCTCGGACCTGCTGGTGGGCGGCTTCAAGGGCGCTCTCCCGGCCACGGCCGAGGTCGTCGCCAACCAGCCGGGCATGTTCAATCCCGCGAAGGCCCAGGACGTGGCGGAGAACATGATCCAGGCCCATCCCGACCTGGACTACGCGTTCGTCGCCAACGAGGAGATGGCCTTCGCGGTGCGCAAGGCGTTCGACGCCGCCGGCGCGAAGGACGTCAAGATCGTCACGGTGAACGGGACCGACGAGGGCCTGGCCGCCGTCAGGAACGGCGAGTTCTCGGCCACCGTCGCGAACTCGGCGAAGACGATCGGCGAGACGGCCGTGCAGAACGCCGTCGGGCTCCTCGGCAAGCAAAAGGTTGACAAGATTGCCAACATTCCTCTTCTGTTGGTGACCGAGGACAACCTGAGCGAGGCACCCCAGTACTGCCCGAAGTGAGGGCCCCACCGGGAAGCGGTGCCTGCCGGCGCCCCGGTTGTTCCGAGCCGCAGGAATGCTCCCGTTCTCGACGCCGCGGGCGGGAGCCGCAATCGGAGGAAACATGGACCGCTTGCTGCTGATGCACAGTTTCGTCACTGTCGCTCAGGCCGGAAGCTTCAACGGAGCCGCCAAGAGACTCGGCTCCTCCGGGTCACTGGTGTCACGGCACGTGGCCGAGCTGGAACGGCAGGTGGGGGTCCGCCTGGTCAACCGCACCGCCCGCTCGGTGAGCCTCACCGAGCCGGGGCTGAGGTACGCGGAATTCGCCGCCCGCATCCTCGACGAGATCGACGCGCAGGACGCGGCGCTCGCCGACTCGCACGACCGGGCCGAGGGCACCCTCAGCATCATCTGTCCGAAATGGATAGGCAGCCTGGACCTGGGTGACGCGATCGCCGCCTTTTCCGCGGCCCACCCGAAGATTCAGGTGCGATTCGAACTCGGCGGCATGTCCGACCGGACCTACGATTTCCTGGACAGCGGATTCGACGTGGCTTTCCACACGCGCGACCTCCGCGATTCCAGCGTCCGCCTGAAGAAGATCTCCTCCCTGCCGTTCGTGCTGTGCGGCTCGGCGGACTACATCGAACGGCAGGGCGGCCTCGCGCATCCCAACGACATCGCGGGCCACGACTGTCTCGTGCACGTCAACGACCCGGTCTGGCGCATCGGCCACGGCCACGCCAGCACCCTGCACAAGATCCGCAACATCGCCTTCTCCTCCAACTCCTACCTGGCCCTCCAGAAGGCGGCCGTGCACGGCCGGGGCATCGCCCTGCTTCCGCAGCGACCGGCCTACGACGACCTCGTCTCCGGCGCCCTGAAGGTGCTGCTGCCGGAACTCGCCGTACCCGACCGCCCGCTGTACGCCATCTACGGCCCCGGACAGGACACCCCGCGCAAGATCAGCGTGTTTCTGGACTTTCTCTCCGGATGGTTCTCGCAGAATCCGATTCCCGCGATCCGGTAGCCCCGACGGCAGGCGCAACCAAGAGTTGCGCATTTGGTAGAGCCAGGGCCATTGAGGCCCCGGCCACCCCAAACCTACGCTCACCAGGCGACCCGGAAACGAGGAATCCATGGGAATCCAGAGAATCGAATCGGTCACCTACGGCATCGACGACCTGGACGAATGCGTCCGGTTCTTCGAGGACTTCGGTCTGTTCCTGGTGGAGCGGACCGGAGAACACGCCGTGTTCGAGACCCTCACCGGGCAGACCCTCCACCTCGACACCGCCCCGAACCCGCTGCTGCCCCCGCCGGTGGAGGACGGACCGACCCTGCGCGAGGTCGTCTGGGGCGTCGACACCCGGGAGGAGCTGACCCGCCTGGCCGAGGCCGCCGGCCGGCGGCGAGCGGTGCGCGAGAGCGCCGAGGGCGTCTTCCACACCGTCGACCTCAGCGGCTTCGGCGTGGGCCTCACCCTCGCCCGGCCGAAGCCGGTCGCCGTCGACTCCCGTCCCGCCAACGCGACGGGCAGCGTCAGCCGGTGGAACACCGCCCTGGAGCCGCTCACGCGCGCGTACCCGCTGCGCATGTGCCATGTGGCGCTGAACATCGCCAAGGCCGGCAAGGACGAGACGGTCGCCTTCTACACCGACGTCCTCGGCTTCCGGCCGACCGACATCGTGGAGCCGATGGGCGTCTTCATGCAGGCCCCGGGCGACGACGACCAGCACACCATGCTGCTGTGCCACCGCCCGGACCGGGTGGGCGTCAACCACGTCGCCTACGAGGTGCCCGGCTTCGACGACGTCATCGAGGGCGGCAACCACATGATCGAGAAGGGCTGGCGGGAGGCCCGCCGGCTCGGCCGCCACACCGTCGGCTCGAACGTCTTCCGCTTCCTGCACGCCCCGTGCGGGGGCCGCGTCGAGTACGCCGCCGACATGGACCGCGTCGACGACACCTACGAGACGCGGGTCCACGAGAGCACCCCGCCGCACCACATCTGGGCGCTGCGCACGAACCGCGACCAGGACGCCGCAACCGCTTCCTGAGCCGTTGCGGCCCCACCGACTCTCCAGCCTGAGAGGGCACCCACCCATGACCACCGACCACGGCTACCCCGCCGTCCGCCTCCACATCGCGGGCGAGTGGTGCCAGGGCGGCACCGGACGTACCGCCCCGATCGTGAACCCGGCCACCGAGGAGGTGATCGGGGAAGTGCCCCTGGCCGCCCCCGCCGACCTGGACCGCGCGCTCGAAGCCGCCGCGGCGGGCTTCAAGGTGTGGCGCGCGACGCCCGTGGCCGAGCGCACCGACATCCTGCACGCCGCCGCCGGCCTGCTGACCGAGCGCGCCGCCGAGGTCGGGCGGATCATGACCCTGGAGCAGGGCAAGCCGCTCGCGGAGGCGACCGGCGAGGCCCGCCGGGTGGCCGGCACCCTGCGCTGGCACGCCGACGACGCCCGTCGCGCCTACGGCCGGATCATCCCGGCCGAGCCGGGCACGGTCCTGACCGTCCGCCGTGAGCCGATCGGTCCGGTCGCCGCCTTCGTCCCGTGGAACTTCCCGGCGGGCGGCCCGATGCGCAAGATCTCCGCCGCGCTCGCCGCCGGCTGCTCCATCGTCGTCAAGGCCTCCGAGGAGACCCCGGCGACCGCCATGGAACTGGTGCGCTGCTTCACCGACGCGGGGCTCCCGGCCGGAGTGCTGAACCTCGTCTTCGGCGAGCCCGCCGAGGTCTCCGCCCACCTGATCGCCTCCCCGGTGGTCCGTCTGGTGGCCTTCACCGGCTCGGTGCCGGTCGGAAAGCTGCTGGCCGCGCAGGCGGGCCAGGTCATGAAGCCGTCGCTGATGGAACTCGGCGGCCATGCCCCGGTGATCGTCTGCGCGGACGCCGACCCGGTGCGCGCCGCCCGCAAGGCCGCCCGGGCGAAGTTCGTCAACGCCGGCCAGGTCTGCACCTCGCCGAGCCGCTTCCTCGTCCACGAGAGTCTCGTGGCGGAGTTCACCGCCGAGTTCGTGAAGGCCGCCGAGGCGGTGGTCGTCGGTGACGGTCGCGAGCCGGGCACCACCATGGGCCCGCTGGCCAACGAACGCCGGCTGGAGTCCCTGGAGCGGCTCGTCGCCGACGCCGTCGCGCGCGGCGCCAAGGTCCTCACCGGCGGCGAACGGCCGGACCGGCCCGGTTACTTCTTCGCGCCGACGGTCCTGACCGACGTACCCGAGGACGCGGAGCTGCTGCACGAGGAGCCGTTCGGGCCGATCGCGCCTATCGTGCCGTTCAGCGACCTCGACGAGGCCCTCGACGCCGCGAACGCGCTGCCGTACGGCCTCGCCGCCTACGGCTTCACCGACTCCGCCGCGACCGCCGAGAAGCTGTCCGCCGAGCTGGAGGCGGGGATCCTCTCCCTCAACCACTGCGGCGGCTCCGTCCACGAGGCGCCCTCCGGCGGCGTCAAGGACAGCGGTTACGGCCGGGAGGGCGGGCCCGAGGCGCTGGACGCCTACCTGGTCACCAAGCGCGTCTCCCACCAGCTGGCGCCATGAGGTACGCACGGCTCTCGGCCGACGGACGGGCGCGGTGGGGCCGGGTGGGGGAGACGGACGTCGAGCTGCTGTCCGGCTCCCCCCTGGAAGGCGATCCCGAGGTCGTCGGGACGGTCCGGCGCGACACGGCCCACTGGCTGCCGCCCGTCGTCCCGCCCGTGTTCTACGCGGTCGGCCTGAACTACCCCCGGCACATCGAGCACGCGGCCCGGCTCGGCAACCCGGCCGCCGTCCTGCCGGACCGCCCCGAGGTCGGCTACCGCGCCAACAACGCGCTCACCGGCCACCGTTCACCGATCGTGAAACCGGCGGAGGTCGAGGGGCGGTTCGAGGCCGAGCCCGAACTCGTCGCCGTCATCGGCCGGACGATCCGGCACGCCTCGTACGAGGAGGCCCGTAAGTCGGTCTTCGGCTGGACCATCGGCAACGACGTCAGCGCCCGCACCTGGCAGCACCGGGACCGCACCTTCTGGCGCAGCAAGAACAGCGACACCTTCAAGCCGATGGGGCCGTGGATCGAGACGGACGTCGACGCCCTGGCGCAGACGACCACCCTGCGGGTCAACGGCGAGGAGCGGGCCTCGTTCCCCACCGGCGACATGGTCTTCGATCCCTTCGACTTCATCGTCGAGATCACCAGACACATCACCATGCGGCCCGGGGACGTGCTGTGGATGGGCGCCGAGTCGACCTGCGGGATCGGGCCCGGGGACACCGTGGAGATCGAGATCAGCGGCATCGGTGTGCTGTCCAACCCCGTTCACCTCGAAGGGAACCACCAGTCATGAGTGCGGAACCCCGCTACATCCACCACGTCAACTTCCCCACCACCGACCCCGACCGCACCGCCGAGTGGTACACGAAGGTCTTCGGCATGAAGCGGATCATGCCCAAGTCCAACACCCGGGTCGTGCTGATGACCCGCGGCAACTTCGACCTGCACTTCACCCCGGTCGAGGAGATGGAGCGCATGGCGCCCTACCACTTCGCCGTCGAGGTCGACGACTGGGACGACTTCCTGGCGCACCTCGGTGAGCTGGGCATCCGGCACACCCGGCCCGTCCAACGCCCCGAGAACCAGTCGAAGTTCTGCTACATCCACGACCCCGACCACACCATGATCGAGCTCGTGTACCACGCCAAGCGCCCCAACTGACCTCTCACGCTCAGGAGTTCCCTCCTATGCCTCTCGCCGACTCCGACGGCACCTCCCTCTACTACGAGCGCCATGGCAGCGGTCCGGCGATCCTGTTCGTGCACGGCAGCGGCGGCCACCACGCCGCCTGGTGGCAGCAGGTCGCCGCGCTGCGCGACGAGTTCACCGTGGTCACCGTCGACCTGCGCGGCTTCGGCAACTCCGACTCGTCCATGCCCGAGTTCGACGGCCAGGACTTCCCCGGTGACGTCGTCGCGGTCCTCGACCAGGAGGACCTGACCGACGTCATGCTGGTGGGCCAGTCCATCGGCTCCGTCGCCGCCCTGCGCGCCGGGCTGCTGCGCCCCGAGCGCGTCTCCCGCGTGGTCCTCGGCCACTCGCTGGGCGGCATCAGCCACCCGGAGCTGAAGGAGCTGGCCGCCGCCGACCGCGCCGAGGCCGTCGAACTCCCCGTGATCGACCGGCTGTTGACCAAGTCCTTCCAGCGGGAGCGCGCCGACCTCACGTTCCTGTTCCAGCAGATGGGCACCTTCAACGTCGCCAGGATGCAGGACCTGCGCAACCTCGACACCGACGGCCCCTCCCTGGAGGAGATCGAGGCGTCGGGCGTCGAGGTCGCCTTCCTCGCGGGCGAGAAGGACGCCGTACTGAGCGTCAGGACGGTGACCCGCGCGCACGAACTGCTCGCCGGATCGCACCTGGAGATCGTCCCGGGCGCCCCGCACTCCATGTACTGGGAGACGCCCCAGGCCTACAACGAGGCCGTCGCCCGTCTGCGCCGCACCCTCACCGCACCGAAGGAAGCAGCATGAGCAGCCTTACCCTGGCCGCCGCCGAGGAGATCATCGAGGCCGCCACCGAGCGGGCCCGGGCCGTGGGCAAGGCGGTGAGCGTCGCCGTCGTGGACGCCGGCGGCTTCCCCATCGCCATCCGCCGCCCGGACGGCGCCCGCCCTCTCACCCCGGACATCGCCCGCGCCAAGGCGTACACCGCGGCCGTCATGCAGCGGCCCGGCAAGATGCTGAAGAAGTGGCAGGAGAGCCAGCCCGTCTTCTTCGCCCAGCTCTCCCAGCTCCCGGGCGCGGCCATGCCGATCATGGCCACCGAGGGCAGCGTCACCATCAAGAAGGACGGCGAGATCATCGGCGGCCTCGGCATCGCCGGCGGCACCGCGGACGAGGACCAGACCATCGCCGACGAGGTGCTCGCCGCCCTCGGCTACGAGCTGGAGTTCGCCGCCTGGGGCGGTGGGGGTCCCCCCGGCCGAGCGGAGCCGAGGGTGGGGGACGGCGGCCCGGCCGGGCCCGGAAAGGACGCGTGAGTCATGGCGGACACGTTCAACTACCGCATCGACCACCACGGCAGCCTGGTCCGTCCCGCCGAGCTGGTCGCCGCCCGCGCGGCCGGCGACCCGGAGGCACGGGCGGCCGCCGAACGGACGGCGGTCGAGGAAGCGGTCGTCTTCCAGCGCAGGCTCCGCTCGACCGTCGTCACCGACGGCGACTTCCCCCGCGAGGACTTCCGGGGCGCCGTCCTCGACGCGGTGACCGGCTTCCGCCGTACCGGCGAGGTCGGTGCGGACGGACTGGCCGGCTGGGTCGCCGAGTCCCTGCCCAAGGCGACCGGCCCACTGCTCGCCGACTGGGCCGACCGGCTCACCGCGCTGACGGTGATCGCGCCGAAGGCCTCGCTGCCCTCCCCGGCGTATCTCGCCGCGACCACCTACCGGCCCGGCCTCGGGGTGTCCTGCGCACGCGAACTGGGCGAGGCCCTCGCGGAGATCATCCACGCGGAGATCGAGCTGCTGGTGTCGAAGGGCGTACGCCTGATCCAGCTCAACAACCCGCTGCTGCTTGGTCAGTTGGCGAGCGACCCGGCCGACCCGGGTGCGCTGTCCTTCGAGGACGCCCTCGCCGTCGAGGCCCTCGCGGTACGCCTCGACGAGCGTGGCGAGGGCGTACGGATCGGGGTCGCCCCCGGTTTCGCCGCCCCCGGGGCCGTGGACCGGGCGCGCGCCGAGCGGCTGTACGGCGCGGTACCGGCCGACCGCTGGATCCTGCCCTTCGACCAGGGCACCGACGCCGAGCTGGACCTCGTCCGGGCGCTGCCGCAGGACCGGGACGTCTGTCTGGGCGTGGTCGACGCGACCGTGCCCGGACTCGAGGACATCGACACGGTGATGGCCCGCATCGACGCCGTCGGCGCGTTCAAGGACCTCGAGGACGCGGCGGTGTCGCCGTCCCGGGGGTTCGCCGACGTGGCGAACCGGCCGCTGCTGACCACGCAGGAGCAGCGCAGGAAGATCGTGCTGGTGGAGACGGTCGCCCGCTACGTGTGGGGCAACGAGTTCTGACAGCGGGACAAGGGCCGGGCAACTCAAGGGAGTTGCCCGGCCCACGCCACACCGCACCTTGTCCTGCGGCGCCTTGTCCTGCGGCACCCCGCCCTGCCGCGCCGCCTCCTTCAGCACCCCGCCCTGCAGCACCCCGCCCTGCAGCACCACAGCACCACAGCACTGCAGCACCACAGCACCACGGCACTGCAGCACCACAGCACCACGCGCTTCAGCACCTGAGCCTGGAGCACCTGGCCCTACAGCGCCTCGGCGAAGGTGACCGTCCGGTCCGTCAGCAGCGGCCACACGGTCGCCACGATCAGCTTCTGGAAGTGCTCGGCCGCCTTGTGCGCCTCGAACCCGGCCCGGTCGGCGTACCGCTCGTACAGCAGGAAGCCGCCGGGCTGCCCCTCGACCGCGTGCACCTCGTACCCCTCGTTCGCCGGCTCGGCACGGGTGTGCTCGCGCACCTCGAGCAGCGCGGTGCGCACGCTCGTCTCGTCGGCGGGGGCGCAGCGGTAGTGGGCGACGACGGCGTAGGACATGTCCGGTTCTCCTCGGCGGCTCTGCGGAGACCGCTGTCAGGCCTCCGGCCTGCCGATTCCAGCACGGATCAGGCCCGCGCCCACCTGCGCGCGGCGCAACCAATGCCTGCTGCCACAGAGCTGGCGGCACCGCCCTGACGTGGTGTGTTGTCACAGTCCGCACCCTGGCCGACAAAGGAAGTGACCCGACATGCGTACCCTGGAGACCCTCGTGGGCGGGGAGTGGGTGGCGAGCGCCGACTGGATCGACGTCCTCGACCCCGCCGACGTCCGTACCCCCGTCGCCCGCGTTCCGGCCCTCACGGCCAAGGACGTCACCCGTGCCTTCGACCACGCCGAGCGCGGGTTCGCCGTCTGGAAGCGCACCAGCCCCTTCGAGCGGGCCCGGATCTTCACCGACGCGGCCCGGCTGATCCGCGAACGGGTCGAGGAGATCTCCGCCGACGTGACGGCGGAGAACGGCAAGACCCTCACCGAGGCGACCGGCGAGACCCTCAAGGCCGCCGACTTCCTGGAGTACTACGCCGGTCTCGCCCGCCAGGGCTACGGCACCCTCCTGCACGACGTACGGCCCCACCACCGCACCCACACCCAGCGCGAGCCGATCGGCGTGATCCTGGTGATCAGCCCGTGGAACGACCCGCTGATCACGCCGGCCCGCAAGCTCGCCCCGTTGCTCGCGACCGGCAACGCGGCCGTGTTCAAGCCGGCCACCGAGACCCCGGTCTCCGGCCTGCACTTCGCCCGCGCCCTGCATGACGCCGGACTGCCCGCGGGCGTGCTGAACGTCGTGACCGGCCGGACCGCGGAGATCGAGGAGGCACTCCTCGACGACCCGCGGATCGTCGGCGTCACCTTCACCGGCTCCAACGCCGTCGGCAACCGTATCCGCCGCCGCCTCGCCGACCGCAACGTCCGTTTCCAGGGCGAGTTGGGTGGCAAGAACGCCTCGGTGGTACTGAAGGACGCCGATCTGCCGGCCGCCGCGAAAGCCGTCGTGGCGGCTTCGTTCGGGCAGGCGGGCCAGCGCTGCACCGCCACCAGCCGGGTCGTCGTCGAGCGCCCGGTGTACGAGGAGTTCACCCGGCTGCTGGTCGCCGAGGTCGAGCGGCTGAAGGTCGGCCCGGGCAGCGACCCGGCGACCACGCTGTGCCCGCTGTCCAGTGCCAAGCAGCGCGACAGCGTCCTCGCCGATCTGGCCGGGGCGGTCGAGCAGGGCGCCACGGTCCTCACCGGCGGCCACGCGGACACCGGGGGCGAGCGCGCCCACGGCTGCTATGTGCAGCCGACCGTGCTCGGGGACGTCACCCCGCAGGCGGCGATCTGGCGGGACGAGGTCTTCGGGCCGGTCCTCGTCCTGCGCGCGGTCGACGGCTTCGACGCGGCCGTCGCGGCGGTCAACGACTCCGGCTTCGGCCTCGCCGCCGCCGTCTTCACCCGCGACCTCGCCCACGCCCACCGCTTCGCCGACGAGGCCGAGTGCGGTCAGGTCGCGGTCAATTCCACCACCACCGGCTGGGACGTCCATCTGCCCTTCGGCGGGTTCCACGACTCCGGCACGGCCTACAAGGAGCAGGGCGAGGAAGTCCTGCGTTTCTCCACGCGCGTCAAGACTGTCGCTGTGCACTTCGGCGGCTGACGATCGGGAGATGCGGACAAGAGACAAGGAGGCGTTCGATGGCTGACGAGACGATCGGCATCGTCGGGGCCGGCATCGTGGGTCTGGCGACGGCCCGCGAGATCGCCCTGAGCAGGCCCGGCACCCGGGTCGTGGTCTTCGAGAAGGAGCGGGAGGTCTCGCTCCACCAGACCGGCCACAACTCGGGCGTCGTGCACGCCGGCATCTACTACACGCCCGGCAGTCTCAAGGCCGAGCTGACGGTACGGGGCGTGGCACTGCTGCGCGCGTACTGCCAGGACCGTGAGCTGCCGTACCGCGAGATCGGCAAGCTGGTCGTGGCGGTCCGCGAGGAGGAGCTCGGCCGGATGAACGCCCTCTACGACCGGGCCAGGAACAACCATGTGCCCGATCTGCGGAAGGTCTCCCGCGAGGAGATCCGGGAGATCGAGCCGAACGCCGGCGGTGTCGCGGCCCTCTACTCCCCGCGCACCGCGATCACCGACTATCCGGCGATCGCCCGGGCCTTCGCCGACGACGTCGTCGGCTCCGGGGGAGAGGTGCGGACGGGCTTCCCGGTCACCTCCCTCACCGAGGTACCCCATGGCATCGAGGTGGCCTCCGGAGCGGAACGGGTGCGCGTGGACCGGCTGATCCTGTGCGCGGGTCTGCACTCCGACTCCGTGGCGGGGCTCGCGCGGGACCGGCGGGACCCGCGGATCGTCCCGTTCCGGGGCGAGTACATGCTGCTCAGGCCGGACAGGACCGACCTGGTACGGGGCCTGATCTACCCGGTGCCGGATCCCCGTTACCCGTTCCTCGGCGTCCACTTCACGCCCCGCGTCGACGGCTCGGTGGAGGTCGGCCCCAACGCGGTCCTGGCGCTGGCCAGGGAGGGGTACACCCGCGCCCGGGTCTCCCCGAGGGACCTGCTCGGCCTCGCCGCCTACCCGGGCGTCTGGAGGATGGCGGCCCAGCACTGGCGTACGGGCATCAAGGAGTACCGCGGGTCGTTCTCGGCGAAGGCCTTCATGAAGGACGCCAGGCTGTACGTCCCCGCGGTCGGCGTCCAGGACGTCGTGCGCGGCGGGGCGGGCGTGCGCGCCCAGGCCCTGGACCGGGACGGCACCCTCGTGGACGACTTCCGGATCCACCGGGTGGGCCGGGTCACGGCCGTCCGCAACGCGCCCTCGCCGGCCGCCACGGCCTCCATGGCGATCGCCGAGCACATCGTCGAAGCCGTTTTCGACCGCGCTTCCGGCAGCGACTGAGGAACAGGCCGGGAAACCGGCCGAGAGACAGAACGGCCGAAGCAGGCCGAGAAGCGGGCCGGGAACCGGTTGCGCAACAGGGCGGCCGATGCAGGCCGGGAAGCGGGCCGGGAACCGGTTGCGCAACAGGGCGGCCGATGCAGGCCGGGAAGCGGTTGCGCAACAGGCCACCGAAGCAGGCCGAGAAACCGGTTGCGCAACAGGGCGAGAAGCCTGCTGCGCAACCGGTGGCGCAACAGGTCCGGAAACCGCTTTCGGCGACCGCTCGCGCAACCTGAAAGTGCCCTGCGAACAGGGCGCTTTCACGCAACAACAGCTTGCGCTCCCAGGGGCTCCGCAAGGCCTTTCCGGCCGCCTAGCGTTCCCTCCGCAACGCCTCACCACGTGCCCTACCGAGAGAAAGAAGTACGGGACATGTTCGTCGTCGACACGCAGATCCACATCTGGCTGGAAGAGACCCCGGACCGCCCCTGGGTCCCGGGCGCCCGGGAGCGGATCCGCCTCAACGGCCACCGCGAGGACCCCTTCTCCTACGAGGAGGCCCTCGAGCTGATGGACGAGGCCGGCGTGAACCGCGCGCTGATCCTGCCGCCGTCCTGGGAGGGCGACCGCATCGACTACGCCCTCGAAGCCTGTGAGGCGCACCCGGACCGCTTCGGCATCATGGCCCGCATCCCGCAGAACAAGCCCGAGGAGGGCAAGGCCCTGCTGGCGGACTTCGCGCAGAACCCGCACATCAAGGGCACGCGACTGACCTTCCACCGCCCGCAGGACCGCAACTGGATGATCGACGGCACCAACGACTGGTACTGGCCCGTCGCCGCGGAGCTCGGCATCCCCACCATGGTCCACGCCCCGATCTGGAAGCGTGAGCTCGGCGAGATCGCCGCCAGGCACCCCGAGCTGAAGATCATCATCGACCACATGGGCATCATGGCCCGCTGCGTCGACGACGCGATCGGATACTGGGTCGCGGAGACCGCGGACCTCGCGGCCCACCCGAACATCTACGTCAAGGTGTCCGCGCTGCCCGGCTACTCGACGCAGCCGTTCCCGAACAACAACATCCAGAAGTACGTGCGCGAGATGGTCGACAAGATGGGCCCGCAGCGCTGCTTCTACGGCACCGACATCACCCGCCTGCTGGGCCACGGCATCACCTACACCGACACCATCGAGCAGTTCACCAAGCACTGGGACTTCACGCCCGAGGAGCTGGAGTGGATCATGGGCCGCGGTATCTCCGAGGTCCTGAACTGGCCGATCGAGGGCTGAGGAAACACGAGAGATGACCGACACCACCACCTCACCGGGCGCCGACGGCGGAGACGCTCTCGTCACCGCCTTCAACGCCGTCGGCGCCGACTACCTGTTCTGCTCGTCCGGGTCCGAGTGGGCCCCGGTGTGGGAGTCCCTCGCCCGGCGCCACCGGGACGGGCTGCCCTGCCCGCGGTACCTGGACTTGACCCACGAGACCGTCGCCGTGGGCATGGCCACCGGCTACGGCCTGGTCAGCCGCCGGCCGCAGGGCGTGCTGCTGCACGCGGCCCCCGGCCTGCTCCAGGGCTCGATGGCCGTCCACGGGGCGCTGCTCGCCGGCGTCCCGATGGTGGTCAGCTCCTCGGAGTCGACCACCTACGGCGACGGCCCCGGACAGGACCCGGGCGGCCAGTGGTACCGGAACCTGTCCATCGTGGGCGGCCCGCACGGTGTCGCGACCCCGTTCACCAAGTGGTCCACCGAGGCCGCCAGCGTCCACACGCTGCCCACCATGGTCACGCGGGCGGCCGAGCTGGCCTGGCGGGCCCCGGCGGGTCCGGCGTACCTGAACGTCCCGCTGGAGATCCTGCTGGAGGAATGGGACGGCCGCGAGGCCAAGCCCCTCGTGCCGCCGGGCTCCACGCACAGCTCGCCCGAGGAGGTCGACCCGGTCGCCCGGCTGATCCGCGAGGCGAGGAACCCGGTCATCGTGACCGAGACCGCCGGCCGTGAGGCGGGCGGCTTCGAGGCCCTCGTCGCCTTCGCCGAGGCCTGGAACATCCCGGTCGTCGAGCCGGACTCGGCGGTGTGCGGCAACTTCCCGCGCACCCACCCGCTGCACGCGGGCAGCGACATCGGCCCGTGGATGGACGAGGCGGACCTCATCCTCCTCGTCAACTGCCGCGCCCCGTTCTACCCTCCGTCGCGCCGCCCCTCCAAGGCGCAGGTCGTCGTCATCGACGAGGTGCCGCAGCGTCCGCACGTCGTCTACCAAGTCCTGTTCGCCGACGCGTACCTGGAGGGCAACGTCGCCAACACGCTGCGCCAGCTCGCCAAGCGGGCGAAGGATCTCGACGAGGCCGCCGTCGCCGTACGGCGCACCGCGCAGGACGAGCGGCACGCCGCCGAGCAGGCCGCCGTCGCCGACGCCGAGAACAGGGCCGGGGCACAGCGGCAGGCCGAGGGCGTCGACCCGGTGCTGGTCGCCGCCACGCTGCGCGAGCTGCTCGACGGCTCGGACGGCATCGTCGTCGACGAGACCATCACCCACAGCCGCGTCGTCAAGCGGCACCTGCGCACGGCCGACCCCGACTCGTACTTCTATGTGCAGGGCGGCCTCGGCCAGGGCATCGCGGTCGCGCTCGGCGTCAAACTCGCCGCCAGGGAAAGGCCGGTGGTCCTCACCATCGGCGACGGAGCGTTCACCTACAACCCGGTCGTCCCCTCGTACGACGCCAGCAAGGCGTACGAACTCCCACTGCTCATCGTGGTGTTCAACAACCGCGTCTACAAGTCGATGAACCTCAACCACCGCAGGTTCTATCCCGACGGAGCGGCCGCCGAGACCGGCGAATGGCTCGGCACCGACCTGCACCGTCTGCCCCGACTGGCCCAGTTCGCCGAGCCGTTCGGCATGCACACCGAGACCGTCGACACCTCACAGGCGCTCGGGCCCGCCCTCGAGCGAGCCCTCAAGGCCGTGGCGGAGGGCACCACCGCCGTCGTCGACGTCCTCGTCACCCGCTGAACCAGGAGGCACCGCCACCATGTCCACCCCAGCTACGAAGATCCTGGTGCCCGCAGAGGACCTGCGCACCTTCTCCGCGGCCCTCCTCGAGAAGGGCGGCCTGAGCGCCGAACACGCCCGCACCACCGCCGACGTGTTCGTCTGGGCCGCGCTGCGCGGCGTCGACTCGCACGGCATCGCCCGGGTCCCCGCCTATCTGGACCTGCTGGAGAAGGGCGTCGCCAACGCCGACGCCCGGATCACGCTCGAGGCCGGCGCCCCGGCCGCCGCCGTCCTGGACGCCGATCGCGCCCCCGGCCCGGTGGCCCTCAGCGCGGCGGCAGACGAGGCCGTGACCAGGGCGAGGACGACCGGCATCGCCGCGGTGGGCGTACGCCGCACGGTGCACACCGGCGCGATCGGCTACTACGTGTCGAAGATCGCCGAGCAGGGCCTGGTCGGCATCGGGTTCGTCGCCGGGATGCCGAACATGGGCTACACCGGAGTCAGGGGAGCGGCCGTCGCCACCAGCCCCCTCGCCATCGCCGTCCCGACCGGCACTTCGTCGGCGCACGCGCCGCTGCTGCTCGACATGGCCACCGCCACCATCGCCCTCGGCAAGATCCGGCAGGCGAAGGCGAGCGGCACCCCGCTGCCCGAGGGCGCGGCCGCCACCGAGGACGGCACCCCGACCACCGACCCCGGGAAGGCGGTCATGCCGCTGCCGCTCGGCGGGGCCAAGGGCTCCGGCATGTCCCTCGCCTTCGAGCTGCTGACCAGCGTGCTGGTGGGGGCGCCGATCTTCGCGGCGTTCCACTCGGACGACCCGGCCGGCCGCAAGCACCGCCAGAACGCCCTGCTCATCGCCGTCGACCCGGCCGCCTTCGGAGACGCGGACGCCTTCACCGAGTCCGTGGACGCCACACTGGGCACGCTCAAGGGCCTGCCGGCCGCGGACGACGCGCAGGGCGTGTTCTACCCCGGCGAGCGCAGTGCCGCCGTGGCCGCCGGCCGAGGGGAGAAGGGCATCCCGGTGGCGCCCAAGGTGTGGCGCGACCTGACCGAGCGGGCCGAGAAGCTGGGCGTCGCCCTGCCGGCAGCCGCTGGATAGGGGACAGTGGCTGTCCGGGACGACGACCGGGGCGGGGGCGGGTGGCCGGGCACGCCGGTGCGGCGGACTACGCCTGCGGGCCACCCGGGGGCGTCCGGTGCGGCGGACGCGCCCTCCCGCCCTCCGCCCTCCCGCCCCCGCCTCGCCTCAAGAGGCCTGCGACGTACCGGCGTCGGTCGCCCGTCGAAGATGACGGGCGATCAGCGCGTAGGTGGTCCGGGCTCTTTCGTCGTCCTTGGTGTCGTAGCCGTGGTCGGCCCCGGCGAGGTCATGGTGCTCGACGAGAGCACCGGCCGCGCCCAGCCGCTCCGCGTACCGCACCGCCTCGTTCCTGAGCAGGTCGTACTCGGCCGTGATGACCAGCGCCGGGGCGATGCCCGTCAGGTCGGCGGTGTCGGAGGCATGGGCGGGCGAGACGAACCGGTGGGCGCGCTCGCGCGGATCCGGCACGTACGAGGTGTCGAAGATCTCGGCCATCCAGGGCCGCAGCATGGGCTTGGCGACAGCCGCCTTCTTGTCCTTCGCGCTGGTCGCGAGATCCAACGGCGGGTAGTGCAGCACCTGGAGGGCGATCGCGGGTCCGCCCTGTTCCAGGGCCTGGCGGGCCACGGCCGCCGCGAGTCCGCCGCCCGCGCTCTGTCCGCCCACGGTGAGCCGCCCGCCGTCCCAGCCCTGCTCCGCGCCGTGCTCGGCGACCCAGCGCACCACCTCGAAGGCCTGCGTCGGCGGGGCCGGGAACGGGTGCTGCGGGGCGACGACGTACTTCACGTTGACCACGACCACCCCCGCCTCGGCGGCCAGCCACCGGCAGAGCCCGTCGTCGAGTTCCGGCATCGACACGACGTAGCCGCCACCGTGGAAGTTGACGTGGACGGGCGCGGGCGTCGCCGTCCCGGCCGGGGGCGCGTACGCCGTGACCTGTGCCGGGGCGACGGAGGTCGGCACCGTCAGCTCACGCACCGCGCGGGGGTACTCCGGGAAACGGGCCTGCCCGTCGGCGGTGGAGCCGGGGCCACCGGAGCGGCGGCTCGCGAGCCCGGTGAGGCCCTGCATCGTCTTGGCGGCGAAGGCGGCCACCGCCGGTCTGGCCAGGATGGACATGCGGGTTCCGTTCGTCGAGCCGTACCGTCGATCGTCAGGATTCCTGATGAAGAGAACGGGGCGAAGCTAGCACGGCGGGAACCGCGCGCGCACCGGTCCTTCAGTCGCGCCGGGCCACGATCCGGTACGCGTTGGACACCCCCGGCCGGTGCGAGAGCGGGCGCACCGCGAACCGGTCGAGCAGGGTGCCCACGATCAGCGCCGGAATCCCGGCGACCAGCAGCGCCCCGCGCAGCGTGCGGCGCAGCGCGCCCGGCGCCTCGGGCAGCCACGGCGCGTCCTCGCGCGGCGCCGCGTGGTCCAGCGCCAGCCATACGGCGGCCAGCAGGTCGACCGGGTCGTGCGGCTCGGCGTGCTGCTCCGCCACCACCGTGAAGCCCAGCCGCGTGAGCCGTTCCCGCAGATTGGCCACCGGCACGAAGTGCAGATGCTGCGGCTGGAGCCAGGGCAGCCACCAGCGGCCCAGCAGCCGCGCGTAGCGGCTCTCGGGGTCCGGCACCTCGATGAGGAGATGGCCGCCGGGGCGCACCGTCTCGTGCGCGGCGCGCAGCTCGCGGTCGGGGTCGGTGCTGTGCTCCAGGTAGTGGAACATGCTCACCACGTCGTAACGGGCGGCGAGTTCGGGCGCCAGCTCGGGGAACGCGCCCCGGTAGCCGTGTTCCACCCGGCCCTCCCGCTCGGCGAGTTCGACGCCGTCGGTGAAGTCCAGCCCGTCGAACGTCGTCCCGGGCAGCACCTCCCGGGCGGCCGCGCAGAAGTGGCCGTGCCCGGTGCCGACGTCCAGCCAGCTCTTCGGCGCGGGGTCGTGCGGCAGCATCGACCCGGCCCGTCCCCGGTACATCTTGGTCCGGCCCCCGAAGGTGTCCCCGAGCTTCTTCTCGCCCAGCCCGTCGTAGAAGTCCCGGTAGTAGAACTCCAGGCCCTCGGCGCTCAGCCGCGGGTTCTGGAAGATGTGCCCGCAGCCCCCGCAGCGGTCCAGGACGAAGCGGCCCGGCTTGTGCTGGAGCAGGTCGGTGGTGCGCAGCCGGGTGGTCAGCGCCGCCGAGCCGCACCAGGGGCAGGTGGTGCGGCGGGGCTCGAAGAAGCGGTCCTGGCCGGCGGCGATGTCGGCCTGGTAGACGGGCCGCGCCTCGGCGATCCGCTCGGCGGGCTTGCTCTCTTCGCTCATCCGAACTCCCCGGCCAGGTTCTCGAGATGGGTCGCCGCGGCGGAGGAGCCGCCCGCGGCGCGGAACGCCGTACGGATCCGGCCGGCGGCGGCGCGGTGTCCGGGTTCGTGCAGGACGGAGTCGACCGCCGCGCCCAGCTGCCGCGGGGTGACCCGGCCGAACCGCACCCGCACCCCGGCCCCCGCGTCGGTGACCTGCCCGGCCACGACCGGCTGGTCGTCGCGGATCGGGGCCACGACCAGGGGAACGCCGTGCCACAGGGCCTCGCACACGCTGTTGTGCCCGGCATGGCACACCACCGCGCCGGCTCCCCTCTCCAGCCTCTCCAGCAGGGCGAGTTGGGGCACGTACGGCAGGACCAGCAGGTCCTTGTCGTCGCCCCGTGGCTCCAGCGTGCCGCCCGGATCGACGATCACGCCCTGCACCCGGTCGGCCCGCTCCCGCAGCACGTCCCGGCAGACCTCGAGGAACCGTCCGCCGACGTCGGTGTTCGCGGTGCCGAGCGTGACCAGCACGGTGGCACGGCCGCCGTCGAGCCACTCCCAGGGGAAGGCGGCAGCCGAGGGCCGGGCCGTGATCGACGGGCCCACCCAGCGGACGCCCCCGTGCGCGTCGCCCGCCAACTCAGGGGTGCTGAAGGCCAGGACGAGGTGCGGAGAGAAGCGGGGGTCCGCGCCGCCCGCCGGATCGCCGATCGCGGACCGCAGCGCGGCCAGCCGCCGGTCCAGCCACTCCCTGACCTTGGGCAGCCCGGCGAGGGGGTCCGTGAACTCGGCCGAGGTGGTCGCCGAGGTCGCCCACGGCAGGCCCAGCCGCTCCGCGACCAACGCGCCGGCGAAGGCCTGCTGGTCGGCGACGACGACGTCCGGCCCGAACGCCTCGACGGCCGCCCGCACGCCCGGCGCCATCGCCTCGGCGAGCGGCAGCAGGTACCACTCCCACAGGAACTTCAGCGCCTCGGGACCGCGCAGGTCGGCGGGCCGCTCGCCGCGCGGCGCCCCGCCGCAGGCGAAGACCGCCCCTGCCCCGGGACCCGCCAGCCGGCCGACCAGCTCCGGATCGGCGCAGGCCCACGCCACCTGGTGGCCCCGTGCGGTGAGTTCGGCGGCGACGCCGATCGCCGGGTTGAGGTGACCCACCAACGGCGGGACGACGAACAGGAACCGGCTCATCCGGCCGCCTCCGCCGCGACCCGCCCGGCCTCGTCGACGAGGGTCAGGATGTGCCCGCCGACCGTCCCGGAGGCCTCCACGAGGACCGAGTGCTCATGCCCCGGGATCACCACCGTCCGGCAGTCCGGCAGCACCGCCCGGAGCCAGGGCACGAGTTCGGCCAGATCGGAGTCGCCGCCGTACAGACCGAGCACCGGGCAGCGAACCGCGGCTATCTGATGGTCCGTCAGTACGCGGCTGGCCGGAATGTCCCGTCCCAGGGTGGTCTCCCGGGCGAGCCGGGCCGCGCCCTTGGCCAGGCGGGCGGTGTTGTGGCCGCGGTGGGCGGTGATCCAGGCGATCGCGTCGGACTCGTTGTGGGCGAGCTGGGTCACGACCCGGTCCAGGATCCCGCCGAGTTTCACCGCCCAGGAGGCGGTGGCCGGTTCGGACTCGACGAGGGTGACGCTCGCCGCCCGTTCGGGGTGACGGGCCGCGTAGCCGAACGCGATCGTGCCGCCGTAGGAGTTGCCGACCAGATGCACCGGGCCGGTCACCGCCAGCCGGTCGAGCAGTGCCTCCAGGTCGTCGACGTTGTCGTCCAGCGTGTAGCCCCGGGCGGGGCGCTCGCTGCGGCCGTGGCCCCGCAGGTCGTACATCACGACGTCGAGGCCCTCGGCCGCGAACGCCGGGGCGACGGTGAAGTAGTAGCTGGCCAGGCTGTCGGTGAGCAGACCGTGCACCAGCACCACGGTGGCGGTGGCCGGCCGGCCCTGCCGGGGGCCGAGCCGCTGTACGTGCAACCGGACGGAGCCGGTGTCGACCATCGCCATGACTCAGCTCGCCTCCGCGGCCTTCAGACTCGTCACGACGTACTCGACGAGCCGTCCGACGGTCAGTTCGATGATCTCGTCGAACTCCATGCCGGCCAGGAACTCGGCGAAGTTGACCCGGTCGCCGTACCGCTCCTGGAGCAGGCCGGCCAGGGTGACCAGGTCGATGCTCTCCAGCTCCAGGTCGCGGTTGAAGGTGGTCCGCATGCCGACCTCGACGTCGTCGAGGCCGTACTCGTCCTCGAGGAGCCGCGTGAGCATGCCGGTGAGGTCGGCCAGGACGGCCGTCTCGTCGGCGGTGACGGGGGTGCGGGGGGTGGGGGGTGTCATCGGGCCTCGTACTCCTCTGCGGTCGGGTGTCCCGTCGTCCAGGCCACCACGTACGAACGGTCGGGCAGCCGGGGCGGGTTGGCGGCCGGTGCGCAGTGCACGGCGTAGGCGCGTTCCAGCCGGCCCGCGACGGTCAGCCGGTCGCCGGCCGGTGTCGCGTCGAGCACCGTGAAGTCCCGTGGCCTGCCGTCGAATCCGGTGCCCTCGGCCTTGGCGACGGCCTCCTTCGCGGCCCAGAAACGGGTGAACCACAGAGCCTCTGAGCCGCCGGAGCCCGCCGACAGGGCGCGCAGCAGCCGTAGTTCGCCCTCGCCGAGGGCGGCGGCGAGGGTTTCCGGGGTGCGGTCGGTGACCTCCTCGATGTCGATCCCGGGGCCGGGGCCCGGCGTGTGCGGCCGGACGATGGCGACGCCCGCCTCCGCGCAGTGGGCCAGCGAGACGTCCAGCGCGGGCAGGACGCGGCCGTGCACGCCGGTGACGTACGGCCGGCCGGCCTCGTCGTTGCGCACCCGCAGCTCGGCCGGGAAGACCGGGCCCTCGCCCTGGTCCCACAGCCACCGCCGTACCGCGTCCTTCACCGCGATCCGGCCCAGCAGCCACTGCCGGCGCCCGCGCGGCGCGTGCTCCGCGTACTGCGAACGCTCGGCTCCGCCGAGGGAGTTGCGCATGATCAGCTCGCGGGACGCGAGGTCAGGCCACCGCTCGTGCAGCAGCTGCCAGCCGCCCGGACGGGTCTCGGACAGGGTGTGGTGTTCCGGGAAGCGCTCGACGGGCCGGGTCTTCGGGTCGTTGTCGAACCGGCGGTCCTGCCAGCCGTACAGCTCCGCCCACACCGTGCCCCCGGCCGTCAGCTGGACGTCGGCCTCCAGGAAGGCGTCGGTGAGCGAGGTGATCCGCACCAGGCAGCCCACCTCGGTCCCCGGCGCCGGATGCGGTCCGTGGAAGCGCATCTCCCGCATCCCGACGGGGAACACGACGGTGCGCTCGGTACGGGTCGCCATGATCCAGTAGCCGAGGATCTGACCGACGTTGTCCAGCAGCGCGCCCGGTGCGGACGGGGTGGTGATCACCCCGCGTACATGACGGTCGCCGATCGCGGTGAGTTCGGTGACGCCCTGGAACGCCGGGCCGTGGAACATCCAGCGCTCCTCGTAGAGCTGGGCGGCGGTGTGCTCCGGGGCGCGCTCGGCGCCGGGGTCGGCGGGCCACGCGGCGGGAGGCGGCAGGTGGGCGGCGGCCAGTTCGACGGTGGCCCGGGCCCGGGGGCCGAAGGAGACGGCCAGCCGGTCGGGGCCCTCGGGTGTCACGGTCACCGGCACGTCGACGGCGGGGGTGGCGGTGAGCCACTCCTCGAACCGCGCGCCGTGCACGGCGACGGCCACCCTGCCGGGAGCCGACTCCCGGGCCGCCTCCACCGCCGCGTCCACGATGTGCCGCACGATCGTCGTCGCCGGGACGACCGGCCACCGGTCGGCGACCTCGGGCCAGCCGGGCCGCTGCGGGAAGAAGCAGTGGTCCAGCAGGTAGGGCATGGTGTCGGGGGAGACATGGACGCTGCTGTGCCAGGGGCCCGTCCGCCGGGCGGCCGCGGGAGCCGTGGCCCGCGCGGTCATGAGGGCGGCCGCCGTGTCCGCCGTCTCGTGGAGCAGGGCGGACAGTTCGGCGGCCATCGGTGAGCCCTCGACGAGGGCGTCCAGCGGCGACGCACCGGCGGGGCCGGCCGCGCGGACCGGGGCGCGGGCCGGGGTGCGCAGTTCGGCGCGCAGTGCGGTGAGCCGCTGCGGCGCGAGGGACACCAGGGCGCCGCCCAGGTCCAGCCGTACCGGCGGACGTGCCGCCCGCGCGGCGGCGACCGGCGACGGGGAGGACGCAGAGGAGGACACCAGGGAGGGCGCCACCGCGGCCCCCGCCGTCCACAGCGCGGTGGCCACCCGGCGGAGCTGGGCGAGGCCCGTGCGGTGGGGGGAGTTGGCGGCGACGACCAGGTGGTCCCGGCCGCCCAGGGTGTCCCCGACGAGGGAGCCGAGCTGACCCGGGCCGACCTGGACGTACACCCGGTGTCCGGCCGCGTACAGCGCCTCGGTCAGCTGCCGGAAGCGGACGGGTTCCAGCAGATGGCGGACGAACAGGGACCGTATCGCGGCCTCGTCCTCGGGGAAGGGGGCGGCGGTCGTCCCCGACCAGAGCGTGGTGTGCGGCGGACACAGCCGGAACCGGTCGGCGGCCTCCTTGATCGGGCCGAGATGCGGTTCCAGCATCGGGGTGTGGAAACCCGACCGGAACGGCAGCACCTGGCCGAGGACACCCAGGGCGCGGAAAGCGCGCACGAACTCCTCCACCGCCGCCTGCGGACCGCACACCATCGACTGGCCGGGCGCGTTGTCGTGGGAGAGCACCAGTCCCGCCGTGGCCCGGCCGCCGTCCCGCAGGGCGGCCAGTACCCGCTCGGCGGACGCGCCGATCGCGCCGAAGGCCAGCCCCGCGACCGTCACCGCGTCGGGGTCGAAGTCCGCCATGAACGCGTCGACCTCGTCCCCGGAGTACAGCCCGGCCGTCGCCATCGCCGTCCACTCGCCCACGCTGTGCCCGGCGACCGCGTCCGGCACGATCCCGCTGCGGCGCAGTGCCGCGTCGAGCAGCCGGCCGACGGCGACGACACCGAGACCGTGGCGGCCCACGTCACCGGGCCGGTCCCCGGCGACGGACAGGGCGGGCAGACCGAAGTGGGCGGCCACGTCGTCGACCTGCGGGGTGAAGTCGCCCTCCAGACCGGGGAACAGGAACGCCGGTCCGCCCCGGCCGGCGCCCAGCAGGGGGCTCGGCCGGAACCAGACGTCGCTGCGGCCGTGCCAGGCACGCTGCTTGGCGACCGTGCGGCGGGCCAGAGCGAGCCGCTTCGCGGTCGGGTCGACGATGCCGAGGCGGGCGGGTCCCGCGTCCGGGTGCGGATGCGAGGGGGCGAGTCCGGCGGCCCGTACGGTGTCGTCGTCGGCGTCCAGGAGGGCGGCGAGGCGCGCGGGGGAGCCGGCGGCGAGCAGCAGGATCCGCTCGGGTTCGGCGACCGCCAGGACCGGACGGGGCGGCGCGGTCGCGCGGGACCCGCGGGCCCCCGGCGCCTCCTCCAGCACCACGTGCGCGTTGATCCCGCCGAACCCGAACGCGTTGACGGCGGCCCGGCGCACGGGCTGCCGCTCGGTGGTCTCCCAGTCGGCGGCCTTCTCCAGGGTACGGAACCGGGTGCGGGCCAGGGCGGGGTGCGGGTCGTCGCAGTGCAGCGTCGGGAGCAGCGTGCGGTGGTGGACCGCGAGCGCGGCCTTGACGAGGCCGGCGACCCCGGCGGCGGGCATGGTGTGCCCGATCATCGACTTGACCGACCCCAGCACCGCTTCACCCTCGCCGGGTCCGAACACCTCGGCGAGCGTGGCCAGTTCGGCTTGGTCGCCCGCCGGGGTCGCGGTGCCGTGCGCCTCCAGCAGCCCGATCGAACCGGGCTCGGCCGGGTCGAGTCCCGCGGCCCGCCACGCCTGCCGGACGGCCTGCGCCTGACCGCCCGGATCGGGGTTGACCAGCCCGGCGGCCCGGCCGTCACTGGCCACCCCGGTGCCCCGGATCACCGCGTAGATCCGGTCGCCGTCGCGCTCGGCGTCGGCCAGCCGCTTGAGGACGACGACGCCCGTCCCCTCGCCGATCAGGATGCCGTCGGCGTCCCGGTGGAAGGGGCGGCTGCGCTGGCTGGGGGACAGGGCGCGGAGCTGGGAGAAGACGCTCCACAGCGTGATGTCGTGACAGTGGTGGACGCCTCCCGCGAGCATCAGGTCGCAGCGCCCGGAGCCGAGTTCGCCCACCGCCTGGTCCACGGCGACCAGCGAGGACGCGCAGGCCGCGTCCACGGTGTACGCGGGCCCGCGCAGGTCCAGCCGGTTGGCGATCCGGGAGGCGGCGAGATTGGGCACCAGGCCGATCGCCGACTCGGGACTGTCCGGACCGAGCCGCTCGGTGAACGCGGCCCGCACACGGCCGAGTTGGTCGGACGTCAGGTCGGGCAGCAACTCGCCGAGCGTGCGCACGAGTTGGCCGGCCGTCCGGACCCGCTGGTCGAGCCGGACCAGGCCGGGGGTGAGATAACCGCCCCGGCCGAGGACCACGCCGACCCGCCCCCGGTCGGGGAGCCGGTCCGGGCCGCCGGCGTCGTCGAGGGCGGCCGAGGCCACCTGCAGGGCGATCAGCTGGTCCGGCTCGGTCCCGGCCACCGAGTGGGGCATGATCCCGAACCGGGTGACCTCCACCTCCGCCAGCCCGTCCACGAACCCGCCCCGCCGCGCGTACACCCGGTCCGCGACGGCCGGATCGGAGGCCGTGCCGGGGCGGTAGTACTCGGCGTCCCAGCGACCCTCGGGCACCTCGCCGATCGCGTCCACGCCGTCCCGCAGGTTCCGCCAGTACGCGTCCAGGCCGGCGGCGCCCGGCAGCAGCACCGCCATGCCGACGATGGCGACGGGCACGTGACGTGCGGCCACGGCTCTCCTCACCAGCCCGAGGCGGTGTGGACGACGGCGGTGGCGGACTCGTCGCCCCAGGCCAGCTCCCGCAGCAGGGCCGCGGTCCCCTCCTCGGGATCGATCAGCCGGATGCCGCGCCGGGCGTACTCCCGGGCCAGCTCCACCCCCACCATGCCGGCGTGCCCGGCCGCGGGCGCCCAGGGCCCCCAGTGCACGGTCACCGCGCGGTGCCCGGTACGGGAGGCGAAGGCCGCGCCGAGGGTCTCCAGCGCGTCGTTGGCGGCCGCGTAGTCCACCTGGCCCCGGTTGCCCAGGACGGCCGAGATCGAGCCGAACAGCACCGTGAACGCCGGCGCTGCGGGGAGTTCCTCCAGCGCGGTGAGCAGGGCGTCCGCGCCGGTCGCCTTGGTGCCGTATACGCGCTGGAAGGACTCGGCGGTCTTCTCCGCGACAAGCCGGTCCTCGATCACCCCGGCCGCGTGCACCACGCCGTCGAGCCGGCCGTGCTCGGCGTGGATCTCCTTCACCGCCTGGAGCACCGCCCCGGGTTCGCGGAAGTCGACGGAGCGGTAGCGGGCCCGGCCGCCGAGCGCCGTGAGTTCGGCGAGGGTGGCGGTGATCTCCCGCTGGGCCAGCAGGAGTTCGGCGGCACGGTTGATCTGCGCCGGTTTCGTGCCGCCGCGCGCGGCGAGCGCGGCACGCAGCTCGGCCGGCGTGCGGGCGGCCGCGGTGTCCGCGTCCTCGGGACCGTCCGGCGCGGGGGTCCGGCCGAGCAGCTCCAGACGGCAGCGGGCGGCACGGGCCAGCGCGGCGGCGAACTGCGCGGTGATGCCCCGCGCCCCGCCCGCGAGCAGGACCACCGAGTCCCGGTCCAGTCCGAGCGCGGCCGCCTCGGCGGCCCCGTCCCCGGCCGGTCCGGCGCCCGTGCTGCCGAGCGCGCCGAGCGGCGCCTCGACCAGCTCGAAACCGTGCCGGCCGGCCGCCGTCCGCCATACGACCGGGGTACGGTCCGGCGCGAGGGCCTCCGCGACCACGGCGTCCGCGACGGCGGACGGCGAGGTGTCGCAGAGGTCGACGACCCGGGTGACCAGCTCCGGGTACTCGCGCGCCACCGTCCGGAACAGGCCACGCAGCCCGGCGGTCCGGCTGTCGGGTGCAGCGCCGTCCGCCCGTACGGCCAGCAGCCAGCGCGGGCCGCGCGCCAGGGCCGCCTGCAGGACGGGGAAGGCGTCCGGCAGGACCGGGCTGTCGTCGGCGCCGTCGAGGGCGCCGAGGTACAGCACGCCGTCCACCGGCCCGTCCGCCTCGGTCAGGACGTGGTCCCGGGCCCGTACGGCGACGTCGGCGCCGTGGGACACCAGGCGGGCCACCACCTCGGGGGCCTCCCCCAGGAGGGTCCAGCGGGTGCCGGAGAGCACGGTGGCGGGGACGGCGGGGGCGTCGGTGCCCGCGTCGAGCAGGACCGGCCGCAGCACGTGCCGTCTGGGCGGCTCGCCGGTCACCTCCCGCACGGCCTCCACGGAGATGCCGTGCTCCGTGACCGGCGCCGGCACCGGCGCGTCGGGCTTGGCGGTGGGCACGGGGGCGGGCACGGGGGCGGCCGCTCCGCCCAGTCGGGCGGTCAGCCAGTCGGTCACCGCGGCGGCCGTGCGCGCCTTCGCCAGCTCCTCCAGCTCGTCGTCGTCCATCGACGCGAGATCCGCACCCGCCCCGGCGCCCAGGCGCTTGGCCAGCTCGCCCGCGATCTCCGCCCGTTTGATGGAGTCGATGCTGAGGTCGGCCTCGAGGTCGAGGTCGGGCTCGAGCATGTCGACGGGGTAGCCGGTGCGCTCGCTGATGATCTCCAGCACGACCTGCTGGACATCGACGGGCCCGGTGGCCCGGGGCGGAGCGGCATCCTGGCTCGGCTCCGCCGTCTCGGCGGCCACCGCCGGTTCCGCCGTGCGGAGTTGGGGCGCCGCCTGGATCGCCTGCGGCGCCGCCGCCACGGGCGGTGCGGGCAGCGCGCCCGCGCTGGCGCCGAAGTAGGTGAGCAGTACGTCCCGTTGGGCGGCGATCATCTCCCGGCTGGTGCGCAGGAATTCGGAGACGAGTGCGTCCCGGTCGGACGGGACGCCGTGCGGGGGGTTCGTCGGCACAGTCGCCACGGTCCTCTCGGGGGGTTCCACGACTCGTCGGGCCGGTGCGAGCGCACCGGGAAGGAGGGCGCCGGCGGCGGTGCGGACCAGCTGTCCGTCGACCGTCCAGCCGGGCCGCTTCGGCACGGGGGTCCGTACCGCGTCGACCGCGTCCCGGCCGCGCAGCAGCCACCCGGCACGTACCGGCTGGCCCGCGACGGCGAGCCGGGCCAGGGCGTCGAGCCAGTCGTGCAGACCGCCGCCGGGGCGGGGCTCGCAGGCCACCGTGCGGTGCGGACGGTCGCCGAGGATCTGCCCGACCAGCCGGGTCAGCACCGACCCGGGACCGGCTTCGACGAAGATCCGCGCGCCCGCCGCGTACATCGCCTCGATCTGCTCGGAGAAGGCGACCGGGGCTCCGATCTGGGCGGCGAGTCCGGCCCGCACCCCGTCCGCGTCGGCGGGGTACGGCGTGGCCGTGCGGTTGGACCACACCGGGAACTCGGGCGCGTGCACCGGACGGGCCGCGAGCGCCTCGGCGAACCGGTCGGCGGCGCCCGCGACCAGCGGGCTGTGGAAGGCGCAGGCCACGGGGATGCGCTTGGCGCCGAGACCCGCCTCGCGCAGCAGCCGCACGGTCTCGGCGACGGCGTCCGAGGGGCCCGAGATCACCGTCTGCTCGGGCGAGTTGCGGTTGGCGACGACCACGGAGTCCGGCGCCCGCGTCGCCTCCAGCGCCCGCGCCACCTTGTCGGCGCCGGCCGCGACGGCGGCCATGGCCCCGGGATCGGCACCGGCGGATCCGGCCGATCCGGTCGCCCCGGCCGGTCGGGTCGCCCCGGTCGCCCCGGCGGCTTCGAGGATCGCAGTCGCCCGTTCCGCGCTCAGGTCCAGCAGTGTCTCGGGGCTCAGCGCGCCTGCCGCGCAGAGGGCGACCAGTTCGCCGTAGCTGTGCCCGGCGGCCATGTCCGGCCGTACCCCGGCCGAGGTGAGCACGGCATGCGCGGCGAGCCCGGCGACACCGAGGGCGGGCTGCGCCACCCGGGTGTCGGTCAGCGCGGACTGCTGACGGTCGCGTTCGGCGTCGTCGAAGGCGGCCGGCGGGTACAGGGTGTCGGCGTGGGCGCGTCCGAGCTCCAGGTAGGGCCGCAGCTCGGGGAAGGTGACGAACAGGTCGGCGAGCATGCCGGTGCGCTGGCTGCCCTGGCCGGGGAAGAGGAAGGCGACCTTGGAGTCCGCGAGGCCGTCCTGGGGGGAGTCCGGTCCGGCCCGGTGGATTCCCCGCGCCGGGTCGTGCCCGGCCGGATAGGCCGACACCCGTCGCAACTTGCCGACCAGGTCGTCCACGTCCGTCGCCACGAGCGCGACCTGCGCCGGTTCACCGCTCGCGTCCGACCGCCGCGCGGCGCCGAGCGCCAGGTCCCGCAACCGCCACGGCCGGCCCTCCGCCTCCGCGGCCTTGAGGAGTTCGTCCACGGCACGGCCGGCCGCGGCGGCGTCCCGTCCGCGGAAGACGAACAGTTCGGCCGGCCAGGCGTCCGCGCCCCGCACCGGTGGCACGCCGTCGGCGTAGGCACTCAGCACCACATGGAAGTTGGTGCCACCGAAGCCGAACGCGCTGACCCCGGCGACCCGTTCCCCGGCGGGCGCCGCCCAGGGCCGGGCCCGCGCGTGGAAGGCGAAGGGGCTGGTCCGCGGGTCCCAGGCCGCGTTGGGGGCCTCGACGTGCAGCGTGGGCGGCCTGACGCCCGTGTGCAGGGCCAGCAGGGTCTTGATCAGGCCGGCGAGTCCGGCGGCGCATTTGGTGTGCCCGATCTGCGACTTCACCGAGCCGATCGCGCAGCCGCCCGGCCGCGCCCCGGCCTCCTCGAACACCTCGCTGAGGATGCGCAGTTCGGTGCGGTCGCCGACCACCGTCCCGGTGCCGTGCGCCTCGACGAGCCCGACGTCGGCCGCGGAGACGCCCGCGTTGCGGTAGGCGCGCTCCAGGGCCGAGCGCTGGCCCTCGGGCCTGGGCGCGGTGAGGCCGAGCGCGCGGCCGTCGCTGGAGGAGCCGAGGCCCTTGATCACGCCGTAGATCCGGTCGCCGTCGCGCTCGGCGTCCGCGAGCCGCTTGAGGACGACGCAGGCCACGCCCTCGCCCAGTGCGATACCGTCCGCCGAACCGTCGAAGGCGCGGGAGCGGCCGGTCGGGGACAGGGCGTGCACGGAGGAGAAGAGGACGTAGTCGTTGATGCCGTTGTGCAGGTCGGCGCCGCCGCAGAGCACCACGTCGGAGGTGCCCCCGACGAGTTCCTTGCACGCGACGTCCACCGCGGCGAGCGAGGAGGCGCAGGCGGCGTCGACGGTGTAGTTGGCGCCCCCTAGGTCGAGCCGGTTGGCGATCCGCCCGGAGATGACGTTGGCGAGCATGCCGGGGAAGGAGTCCTCGGTGAGCTGCGGGAGCTGGTCGTCGAGGCCCGCCGGGACACTGCCGTAGTAGGAGGGCAGGACCGCCCTCAGCGTGGCCGCGTTCGACAGGTCGCTGCCCGCCTCCGCGCCGAACACCACCGAGGTGCGGGAGCGGTCGAACTCCCGCTCCCCTTCACCGTATCCGGCGTCCTCCAGGGCGCGCCGGGCCGCCTCCAGGGACAGCAGCTGCACCGGCTCGACGCTGCCGAGCGACGTGGGCGGGATGCCGTACCGCAGGGGGTCGAAGGGGATGCGGGGCAGGAAGCCGCCCCACTTGGACGGAGTCGACCCGCCGTGGTGGACGGCCGGGTCCCAGCGGTCGGCCGGGACCTCGCCGACCGCGTCCACGCCCCCGACCACGTTCGCCCAGAAGGTGGGCAGGTCGGGTGCCTGCGGGAACATGCACGCCATGCCGACGACGGCGATGTCGAGCGGGGCCGGGGCGGCCGGCTCCCGGACCGTCTCCTCCTGGCCCAACTCGGCCGCGCGCAGGGTGAGATGCTCGATCGCGCCGGTCGTCACCGATGCGTGCAGCGCCGCGACCGTGGTCGTCGCCGAGCGCAGCACGGCCACCTCCCCGGCCATGAACATCCCCTCGGCGAGCTGGCGTCGCTCGTCGACGGGGGTGAGGGAGCCGTCGGTGTCCCGGGTCACGCCCTTGCTCGCGATGCGCAGCCGGCCGACGTTGAGCCGCTCCAGGGCCTCCCAGATCCGCCGGTCCCCGGCGCCCTCGGCCCGCAGCCGGGCCTCCTCGTCGCGGTAGCCGGCGGCGAACGGGCTCGGCACGCAGCGGGTGGCGTGTCCCGGCGCCGATTCCAGGAGCGTGGTGCGCCCGGCGGCCATGACCTGCCGCTGGAAGAGCGGCCGGATCGCGCCGTGGGACACGGCCTCGTCGGTGAACAGGTACGCGGTGCCCATCAGCATGCCGACGGCCGCTCCGCGCGCGGTCAGCGGCGCGGCGAGCGCGGCGACCATCGCCGCCGACCGTTCGTCGTGGACCCCGCCCGCGAAGAACACCTCGACGTCCTCGGCCCCGTGATCCTCCGACCAGTCCTCCAGGACCGCCAGTTGGGCCTCCCAGAGCGGGAAGCTGCCGCGCGGCCCGACGTGCCCGCCGCACTCCGAGCCCTCGAACACGAACCGGCGCGCCCCGGCCTCCAGGAACTGGCGCAGCAGCCCCGGCGACGGCACGTGCAGGAAGGTCCGGACGCCGTCCCGCTCCAGCGCCTGCGCCTGGGACGGCCGGCCGCCCGCGATGATCGCGTGCGTCGGCCGCAGTTCCCGTACGGCCTCCAGCTGTGCGGCGCGCACGTCCTCCGGCGCGAAGCCGAGCACGCCCACCCCCCAGGGCCGGCCGGCCACCGCGTCCCGGGTCTCGGCGAGCATCGCCCGTGTCCGCGCGCCGTCCGCCAGCGCCAGGGCGAGGAAGGGCAGCGCCCCGTCGGCCGCCACGGCGGCGGCGAACGCGGCCCCGTCGCTCACCCTGGTCATCGGCCCCTGGGCGAGGGGGAGCCGGGTGCCGAGCGCCCGGCTCATCGGTGACCCGGCCCGCAGCGCCCGTACGGCCGTGTCGTCGCGTACGGCGTCCAGGACCGCGTCCCGCAGCGCCCGCAGCGTCCGTCGCACGTCACCCCAGCGCTCGGCGAACCGTGCGGCGAGGAAGCCGTCCTGGCCCACCGGGAGCAGCTGTCCGTGGGGATCCTGCGCGCCCAGCAGCGCCGCCACCGCCTGCGGTTCCGCGCCCTTCGCGAGCTGCGGGGCGTCCGGGCCGCGCCGCAGCAGGACCCGGTGTCCGGCGAGGACGACGGTCTCCGAGCCGTCCAGGGTGCGCAGCGCCGCGGCGGCGGGTTCGGGCAGGGCCGACTCGGCGAGCAGCGCGAGCTGGCTGTCCAGGACGACGCCCGCCGCACCGCCGGCCACCGCGGCGGCGGCCGTGCGCGGGCCGATTCCGCCGCACGCCCACACCGGCGAGGTCACCTCGGGGGCGGCGAGGAGCTGCTGGAGCAGGACGAAGGTGCTCAGTTCGCCGATCCGGCCACCGCTCTCGGCGCCGCGGGCGATCAGGCCGTGCGCCCCGGCGCGTAACGCGTCCCGCGCGCCCGCCAGGTCGGTGACCTCGACCAGCACGCGGTAGCCCGTCGAGAGGCCGGCGACCGACCAGGGCGCCTCGTCGGTCGCAGCGGTCGCAGCGGTCGCAGCGGTCGCAGCGGTCTCCGCGGTCCTCGCGGCCTGTGCCGTCTCCGCGGTGAGGACGACCGTGTGCGGGCCGTCGGGTTCCAGGTCGGCGGGGGTCAGCCGGCAGTGTGCGCCGACCCGGACCCCGAATCCGCCCGGGGAGGCGCGGCGCAGACGGGACAGGGCCTCGCGGGTTCTTCGGTCACCGGCTCCCAGGTCGAGTACGCCGAGCCCGCCGGCCCGGTTGATCGCCAGGGCGAGCCCGGCATCGGGTTCGCCGAAAGGAGTGATGCCGATGATCATGTCCTCGGAACGCACAGCAGACGTCATGATTCTCCGAATCAAGGGTGAGACTGCACGGTGGGGGGTTCGGGACAGCAATGGCGGCTCACCGGATTCCCGCGGGCAGAGATCCACCGCGGAACGCCGTTCTAAAGCGCGTGCTCGAAACGCGTTGAAAGGTAGTGCGCTTATTACTCACTGGTCAACGTTCGAACGATCGGGCGGTATCCAGCCGCAATGATTCGGTCAGTCGGGGCGGAGGGGCAGGGCGTAGGAAATCGGATGAATTCCTGTCGGGCCAGGCCTCGTTCACCCTCCACTCACACCGTAGAAACATGAACGAACGCAGGAAATGGGTTCCTCTGGACCGCTTGTCCGAATCGCCACGCACATTCCCGGCGTCGGCCGGGTGGCGGGGAAAAATCTGTGTGTCGTTCCTGGAGTGACCGGGAAAGGCTTGTGCTGACGACGGTGCCCGAGTCGCCCCGTGAGACGGGCCTTGACGCGGGCCGACCTGCCGCGAAGACTGGAATGACCGCGGAGTCGAGCCGGTCCTCGGGAGGTCGTCGACCGGCTCGACTCCGCGGTCACCCGCCCCTCCGGCGGGCGGGGGAGTCCGGGCGCCTCACACGCTGTAGCCCCCGTCCACCCCCAGCCCCTGGCCCGTGATGAACCCGGCCCGGTCCGAGGCGAGGAAGGACACCGCCTGCGCGATGTCCGCCGCCTCTCCGAACCGGCGCAGCGGGATGTCGGCACATGCGGACCGGCCGCGTACACGAGCGTGTGGATGCCGCCGTACGCCTCGGCGGTCGCGGTCACCGCCCGGGCCGTCGCCGTCTCGTCGGTCAGGGCCTGGGGGAGCGGCACGAGCCCTTTCGTCCCCTCTGCGAGGGTCTCGGCCGCCTCCCGCCGGGCTCGGCAGGTGAACACCACCGTGCTGCCGCGGGCCGCCGGCGTCCGTACGACCGCCGCGCCGATGCCGCCCGCGACGACCGCGACCCCCTGCCGACCGGAGAAGTCCTCCATGCCCCACCGTCCTCCCTGTCGCAGCGCCTCGGTGTCCCCGCCCCCTGTCGATGCGCGCGTCCGCGTACAGCCGGGCGATCGGGTACTCCAGCATGTAGCCGTATCCGCGTGAAAACTGAAGACATCGGCCGACCCCTGACCCCTGACCTCGACTGCCGACTGCCGACTGCCGACTGCCGACTGCCGGCCCAATGCGACTGCCGGCCCGATGTGACTGCCGGCCCGATGTGACTGCCGGCCCGATGCGACTGCCGACCGAACGGGTCGACCGAGTGGGTCCGCTCGGACGTGCCGGGGGGCCGTACGGGTTCGGGGGGACGGCGTACGGAGTGTTGTCCCCGTGACCGATGTGACAATCAGCCCATAGTGCCCGTATGACGCGTACCCGTACGGCGCTCCTGTGCGCCGCCGCTCTCCTCGCCTCGACCCTCCAGACGGCCGTCGCGGCCGCGACCGCCGGCCCCGGTCACCACGACCGGGCCTGCGCCGCCACCCAGAAACCGAGGGGCCAGGCGCGCGAGGTCCTCGACCTCGTCCGCGCGGCCCGCAAGGAACTGGGTCTCAAGGCCGCCCTGGTCAAGGTCACGGTAGGCGGGCGTGAACTCGTCACCGGCGCGGACGGCGAGTCCCTCACGGATGTGCCCGCCACGCCCGCCGCGCACTTCCGGACCGGCTCGGTCGGCATCGCCTTCATGGGCACGGTGCTGCTCCAGCTCGTCCAGGAGCACAAGGCGCGCCTCGACGACCCGGTCTCCCGCTGGCTGCCCGACCTGCCGCACGGCGACGAGATCACCCTGCGGATGCTCGGCGACTCGACGTCGGGCCTGCACGACTACGTCACCGACCCCCTCTTCCTGAAGAAGCTCTACGCCGACCCCTGGCAGCACTGGTCCCCCGAGGAGGTCGTCGGGATCTCCCTCAGCCACCCCCTGTGGTACCGGCCGGGCACCAACTGGAGCTACTCACACGCCAACTTCGTCCTCCTCGGCCGCGCCCTGGAGGAGATCTCCGGCACCCCGCTCGACCGCCTCCTGCACGAGCGCGTCATGAAGCCCCTGAAGCTGCGCAACACCCGCAACAACGACACCGCGCTCATCCCGCCGCCCGTGCTGCACGCCTATGACGACGAACGCGGGACCTACGAGGAGTCCACCTACTGGAATCCCTCCTGGACCACCGCGCCCGGCGCCGTCCTGACCCAGGACATCTGTGACCTGGCCCGCTCCGGGCAGGCCATCGGCTCGGGTGAACTGCTCTCGAAGCGCTCCTTCCGCACCCAGCTGGATCCGGGCACGGTCGGCCTCGGGCATCCCACCGCGAACTGCCCCGCCACGGTCTGCCTGCCCATGACCGAGGACTTCCACTTCGGCATCGGCGTCGTCGTCAAGAACGGCTGGGTCGTGCAGAACCCGTCCTTCTTCGGTTACGCGGCGGTGATGGCGTACGAGCCGCACCAGCGGCTGTCCATCGCGGTGTCCACGACGGTCGGCCCGGACGCCCCCGCGGGCAACACCGCCCAGACGATCACCGAACGGATCGCGGACCTGCTCGCCCCGCAGCACCCGCTCTCCGGCTGACCCTCCCGTCTCCGGCTGACCCTCCCGGTCAACGCCCGGCGCGCACCCCGTCCAGCGCGATGGCCAGGACGCGGTCGCGCTGGGCGTCGTCCACGAAGGGCGTCGCGGTGACACCGGCGGGCAGCCGGGGCCGGGGCTCGGCCCGGGCCGTCGGCCTGTTCGCCGTGGCCGTGGCGCTGTTCGCGCTATGGCTGTTCACCGAGGCCCGCTCCCGCAGCCGCTGATCGACCTGCGCATCATGCGACGGCCGGCCGTGTGGACCAACAACCTTCCCGCGCTGCTGTTCGGCGCCGGCATGTACGCGATCCGGCCCTTCCTGCCCGGGTTCGTCCCGACCCCGAGCACGGCCGGGCGCCCTGCTGGTCCCGCTACGCCGCGCGAGCCGTCTGCCGGAGCCGGCCGCCCACCAGGCGCCGACCGCCGCACCTGCTCCCGTACGGTAGGCTCTGCCTGCGCGTTTCCGCAGCTCACCGCAGCGGCAACGCCTCGGGACGTGGCGCAGCTTGGTAGCGCACTTGACTGGGGGTCAAGGGGTCGCAGGTTCAAATCCTGTCGTCCCGACTCGTGAGAGTCGCAGGTGAGGGCCGGTTTCGGAGATGTCCGAAACCGGCCCTCACCCGTGTGCGCAACACTGCGGGTCAATGCGTCCAGCGCTTCTCGACGTACACACCGGCCGACTTCGCCTGGTCGATCGACGACTCCGTCGCGAACACGACCGTCCGGATCCGGTCGGTGCCGTGCCGGGCGATGATCGGCGCGGCAGCGGCCGCGCCCATGGTCACGGTGTCCTCGTCGGCGGCGGGCACGCTCATCGACTGCTGCCCGATGCCCACATCCCCACCGAGATCGGCTTCATGCCCCATGGGGACGGTTTCAGGACTCGAGGATCCTGCGCTTCTGCTCCTCGAACTCGGCCTCGGTGAGCACGCCCTGGGCCTTGAGCTCCCCGAGCTGCTTCAGCTGGTCGATCTTGCTGCTCATGTCGGCCGGCCGGGCGGGCGGGGGAGCGGCGGACGGCGCCGGCTGCGGCGCGGCCTGCGGAGAGTCCTGCTGGGCCCAGCGCCCTTGCTGGCGGCGTGACACGCGGTTCGACACGGCGGTCGCGGTACCGGCCACTACGGCTGTGCGGGCGACCCCGCGGAGGAGACCTGGCACGGCGGTTTCCTTTCTCGCCGGAGACCTGCGAAAGGGACGGCTTTCCCGGCCGACGCGCGACGGACGGCGCACCGGACACCCCCATTGGACCACCGTCGGATTTCCCTCGCACGTCGGCCCGGGCGCTGAACTGCGTGTCTACCGGTGTTCTGCCGCTTTGTGCTTCTCATGGCAAGCTGATGAGTGGGCGACCGAACGGCCACCTGTCAGTGGCGAGATGTATGTGGGAGGAGCCCGAGATGACCGCGACCGGGGTGCACCACGGACATGGATCGGCAAGCGGCGGCGGGGCGTGGGTGTCCGGCTGGACCGGCTTCGCCGGGGTCATGATGATCTTCGGCGGGCTGATGGCGATATTCCAGGGAATTGCCGCCATCGCCAAGGATGACGTCTTTGTCGTCACCAACGATTACGCCTACAACTTCAACCTGACGAGTTGGGGATGGATCCATCTCGTCCTCGGTGTTCTGGTCGCGCTCGCGGGCGTCGCTCTGTTCCGTGGCGCGGTGTGGGCACGCGTCGTCGGCGTCGCGGTGGCCGGCCTGTCGATGATCGCCAATTTCATGTGGCTGCCGTACCAGCCCGTCTGGGCCATCGTGCTGATCGCCGTGGACGCCTTCGTCATCTGGGCGCTGTGCATCGGAACGGGCCGGGACGCCCGCACCGAATAGCCCCCGCGCGCGGCCCGTTCGACCAGCCCGTTCGACCAGCCCGTTCGGCCGGCCTGTCCGAGCGGGCCGTCCGAGCGGGCCGCGCGTCGCGCGCGACCCGGCCGGCGCCCGTGGTGCCCGTTGGGCCGTTCGCGCGGGCAGGCACCCCGGGCGGCTGACGGGAGACGTGCCACCGTGCCGTACCGGTCCACGCGTGTTTTCGTTGTCGGGCGGATTCGTCTGAATATCCGCCGAATGTCCGCGCCGGCACGCACAGGGAGACACGAGTGGAAACCAGCGGCAGTGACGGTCGCCAGCCCCTTGCCCCGCTGCTCCTCAAAGGGCAGAAGGCACTGGTGACGGGCGGGAATTCCGGCATCGGAAAGGCCACGGCGATCGGCCTGGGACGGGTGGGCGCCGATGTGGTCGTGAACTATGTGGCGGGACGGGAAGCCGCGGAAGAAGTCGTGCGCGAGATCGAGGGATTCGGCGTCCGCGCCTATGCGCACGAGGCCGATGTGTCGCAGGAGGACCAGGTCGTCGAGATGGTCTCCCGCATGGTCGAGGAGTTCGGGACCATCGACGTCATGGTCGCCAATGCGGGACTCCAGCGAGACGCCCCCGTCACCGACATGACCATGGACCAGTGGCACAAAGTACTGGGCGTGAATCTCACCGGACAGTTCCTGTGCGCACGCGAGGCGACCAAGGAATTCATGCGGCGCGGAGTCGTCCCGGAGGTCTCCCGGTCCGCCGGGAAAATCATCTGCATGAGTTCGGTCCACCAGCTCATCCCCTGGACGGGCCATGTGAACTACGCGTCGTCCAAGGGCGGGGTGCAGATGCTCATGGCGACCCTCGCCCAGGAGCTCGCCCCGCACCGGATCCGGGTGAACGCCGTCGCTCCGGGAGCGATCCGCACGCCCATCAACCGCAGTGCCTGGGACACCCCCGAGGCCGAGGCCGACCTTCTCCGGCTCGTCCCCTACCACCGCGTCGGCGACCCGGACGACATCGCGAACGTGGTGGCCGTGCTGGCCTCCGACCTCTTCGACTACGTGGTGGGGACGACGATCTACGTCGACGGCGGAATGACGCTGTTCCCGGGATTCGCCACGGGTGGCTGAGACCCGCCACGCCTCAGCCATCCCGGACGAGCCACCGAGGACCATGTGAACAGCGCGATCTACCACTTTCTGGCGGACGGCCCCGCACAGCTGCTGCCGGCCCGGGAGCTGATGGCCTTCACCCTGGGCTCCCACATCCTGCTCGTGCCCTTCGGCGTGGCCCTGCCCGCCATCACCCTCCTGATGCACTACCGCGGACTGCGCAAGGGCGACGCCGTCGCCCTGCTGCTCGCACGGCGCTGGTCGGCGGTCATGGCCGTCCAGTTCGCCATCGGCATCGTGACCGGCACCGTCCTCTCCTTCGAACTCGGCCTGCTGTGGCCGGGGATGATGGGCCGGTGGGGCGATGTCTTCGGCCTCGGCTTCGGGGTCGAGGCCTGGGCGTTCTTCCTCGAGGCGATCCTCATCGCCATCTACCTGTACGGCTGGCGCCGGCTCAAGCCGTGGACGCACTTCTGGCTCGGCCTGCCCCTGCCGCTGGCCGCCCTGATGGGGGCGTTCGGCATCGTGGCCGCGAACTCCTGGATGAACACCCCGCGCGGCTTCACCCTCGACGGATCCGGCAACCCGGTGGACGTCGACGTACGCAGGGCGATCTTCACACCGATGTTCGGCCCGGAGTACTGGCACTTCGTGGTCGGAGTGGTGCTGACCGCCGGCTATGTCGTCGCCGGGGTGTACGCGGTCGGCTGGCTGCGGGGCCGGCGGGACCGCTACCACCGGCTCGGCTTCACCGTGCCGTTCTCCGTCGCCGCGATCCTGACCCCCGTGCAGTTCATGCTCGGGGACTCGATCGCCCGCTCCGTGTTCCACAAGCAGCCGGTGAAGTTCGCGGCCACCGAGATCGTCTGGAAGACCGACACCCACGTGCCGGAGTACATGTTCGGGCGTCTGCATTCCGACGGGACGATCTCCGGCGGGATCAGGATCCCCCAACTGGACTCGATCCTCGCCGGGTTCAGCCCGAGCACCAAGGTGACGGGCCTGTCCTCGGTCCCCGCGAGCGACCGTCCGACGGCGACTCAGGCCACGATCGCGCACTGGGCGTTCGACATCATGGTGACCATCGGAAGCCTGCTCGCCCTGCTCGCGCTCTGGTACGGCTGGTGCTGGCTCCGCCGCCGTGACCTGCCCAGGTCACCGTGGTTCTTCCGGTGCGCGGCGCTGGCCGGCGGCGCCTGCCTGCTGACCGTGGAGTGCGGCTGGATCACCACCGAGGTGGGCCGGCAGCCCTGGATCGTCTACCAGAACATGCGGGTCGCGGAGGCGGTGACGGACACCCGTGCCTCGACCCTGTGGACGATGCTCGGCATCGTCGTGGTGCTCTACGTCCTCGTGTTCGGCGCCTTCCTGACCGTCGTGCTGAAGATGAGCAGACGGTGGCGGCTGGCCGACGAGGGCGCCGGCACGGCAGCCGCCACCGGGGACGTGGAGGGCGACACCCCCTACGGGCCCCGGCCGTTGTCCACGACCGGCGGCAGGGACGGGGGCGGCACATGACCGAGGACGCCGTCGCCTGGGTGCTGCTGGCCGTGGTGGCCGCCTACGCGTGTGCCGGCGGCACGGACTACGGCGCCGGATTCTGGGACCTCCTCGCGGGCGGCGCCGAGCGGGGCAGGCGTCCCAGGTGGCTCATCGACCACGCCATGGAACCGGTGTGGGAGACCAACAACGTCTGGCTCATCTTCGTCCTGGTCATCATGTGGACCGGCTTCCCGGTCCTGTTCCAGACGGTCTTCACGGCCATGTGGCTGCCGCTGGCGCTGGCGGCCGTGGGACTCGTCCTGCGCGGCGCCGGGTTCGCCCTGCGCAAACCCACGCAGCGCCTCGCCGGGCGCAGGGTCTACGGCGCCGTCTTCGCCGTCTCCTCGCTGCTGACCCCCTTCTTCCTCGGAGCGGCGGTCGGCGGGCTGGCCACGGGCCGGGTGGCTCCCGGCACGAAGGCGACGGCCGACGCGTGGTCCAACGGGACGTCCGTGATCGCCGGCCTGCTGACCGTCGCCGCGACCGCCTTCCTCGGGGCGGTGTTCCTGACCGCCGACGCCCGCCGCTTCGACGCCGATCTGGTCGGATACTTCCGGCTGCGGGCCTGGTGCAGCCTCGGCGCCCTCGCCGTCCTGGCGGTCGTCGGCCTCGCCGTGACCCGCGACGACGCGCGCTACGTCCACGACGGGCTGACCAGCGGAATCGGTCTCGCCTTCGTCCTGGTCGCCGTCGTCGGCGCGTTGGCCACCGCCGGGCTGCTGTACCGCACCGCCACGGGATGGGCGAGGATCACCGCCGTCGGCAGCGTGGCCCTCGTCGTCGTGGCGTGGGGGCTGGCCCAGCGGCCCTATCTCATCCCCACCTCGCTGACCGTGTCCGAGGCGGCCGGCGCGCCGACGACGCTGCGCTGGCTGCTGCTGGTCACGGCCATCGCCGTGGTGCTCGTCGGACCCCCCCTCGTCCTGCTCTACCGGCTGGACACCGCCGGGGCCCTCCAGCCCCTCACCGAGGCGGACCTGCGGCGGACGGCGGCCGGACGGGAGCCCGAGAGCCCGTGACCGGCGGCGGGGAGCCGGTGCGCGGGGAGCCCGTGCCCGGGACCGGGCAGGGACCGCCGATCGTGCTGGTCCTCGGTGTGTCCGGTTCAGGGAAGACCACCGTCGGCAAAGCGGTCGCCGAGCTGCTCGAAGTGACGTTCGTCGAGGGCGACGGCTTCCACAGCGCCGCCGACGTCGCGAAGATGACCGCGGGGCACGCCCTGGACGACGCCGACCGCGAGCCCTGGCTGCGCGCCCTCGCCGACCGCGTCCGGCACTCCGCCGAGGCCGGGGAGGGACTGGTTCTCGCCTGCTCGGCCCTCAAGCGGGCGTACCGCGACGAGCTCCGGGCGGCCGCGGGCGGCCGGCTCTGGTGCCTCTGCCTGGCCCTCGACCGGGACACCGCACGGGACCGCGTCGCCCGGCGCACCGGCCACTTCATGCCCGCCCGGCTGGTCGACTCGCAGTTCGCGACGCTGGAGCCACTGGAACCTGACGAACCGGGCCTGACCCTGGACGCCACAGCCGGCCTTGCGGCCGGCCTCGCCCGGGTGCGGGCCGCCGTCGCCTCCTTCGGGCGGTCCACGGGCCGCTGACGGGTCAGCCGCTCAGCAGTACGGCGACGTCTCCCGGCCGCGCTGTCGGGCCGCCGGCACGGGTGACCGGGAGGAGCCGGCCGTCACCCCGCACCAGGAACAGCATCCGGTGTCCGGCCGGAAGCGTGCCGTCGAAGCGACGCGTCACGACGCGGGCGCCCCGGGCGTGACGCCGTGCCAGTTCGGGCCCGGTGAGGTCCGGATCGAAGAGCACCTCACCACCCGCGTAGGGCGTGATGACGCCCTGGCTCCCCGCAGCCGGCCGCAGCCGGTGGACCGTGCCCTCGACGCCGCTCTCGAGACGCGTGGCCGCCAGCGCGTTGAAGTCGTCCTCGCCGGTGAGTAGCAGGACCCCGGTGAGGCCCTCGAGCTCCGCGCCCTCGCCCGTGGCCGCGGCGAACAGCTCCCCGGGGGCGAGTTCGATCCCGGCGGCCCTGATACCGCCCCGCTCCGTCTCGCGCCCCGCCCACATCACCACCTCCAGCCCGGCCGACCGCAGGGCCCGCCCCAGATCGACCACCCATGGATCCCCGCCCACGAGCAACGGCCGGGAACGCGCCGAGCGCACCACGCCCAGCCGCCCGGCCACCCGCGCCGCGCTCAGCCCGTACAGCGTGACGGTGGCGACGATCACCACGAACGTGGCCGGCAGGATCTTCGCGGCGCCGCCGACGCCCCGGTCCACCAGCGTGGCCGAGAACGTCGAGGCGGTGGCGGCGGCCACGATCCCGCGCGGCGCCATCCAGCCGAGGAAGCCCCGTTCCCCGGCCGTCAGATCGGTTCTCCACGCCGACACGGCCGCCACCAGAGGGCGGACCACGAGCACCAGGAACGCCACGAGCCCCAGCGCCGGCAGCACCACATGGCGCAGGGACCCGGGGCTGACGGTGGCCGAGATCGAGATGAAGAGCAGTCCGATGACCAGATCCACGAGGGTCTCGAAGAACGGCCTGCGGGCCGTGACGCCCGCGCCGGACAGGTTCGCCACCGCCAGTCCCATCAGGACGGCGGCGATGAGTCCCGTGTCGTCCCGGACGATGTCACAGGCGGCCGCAACGCCGACCACCGCGGCGAGCTGCACCGTGGTGGCGAGCACCTCGCCGAGCCGGAGTCTGCGCAGGGCCACCGTCAGCACGGCCGCTCCGGCGACGCCTCCCGCCACCCCCACCGCCGTGCTGACGGCGAAGGGGCCGGCCCGGCTGCCGAAGCCGCCGGGCCCGCCGGCCGTGACGGCGTGGAAGACCAGCGCGCCCAGGATGCCGCCCACGGGATCGATCAGCGACCCCTCCCAGACGAGGATCCGCCGCAGTCGCTGCGTGGGGCGGACGAAGGCGAGCAGCGGGCCGACGACCGTCGGCCCGGACACGACGAGGATCGCGCCGAGCATCACGGCCGCGCCCCATGACATCCCGAGCAACGGCATGGCCACCAGCGCCGCCGAAGCGCCGGTGACCAGCGCGCCGAACCAGATCAGCCGCACCACGACCCGGCGGGTGTGGGCTCTGAAGCCCTTCAGGTCCAGGCCGAGTCCGGCGTCGTAGAGGATCACCGCGACGGCCAGCGAGACCAGCGGGGAGAAGGTGCTGCCCAGGAGCCGCTCGGGATCGATGTCGTCGGTCAGCGCGCCCGCGGTGAATCCGACGGGGAGCAGAACGATCAGCGCGGGGATGCGCAGACGGTTCGCCAGCACCTGGGAGCCGACGGCCAGCACGACGATCAGGCCGAGGCCCAGGAATACCTGGTCTTCCGTCACCGCGACGGAGTTTCTGCGCTACGGAGTTCTACGTCCTCGGCGGTCGGACGTCGTCCGTCTCGTCCAGCGCGGCCAGGACGGCCGGTACCGGGATCCGTCCGGAGGCGACCAACTGCGCACCGCCGCGTCGCAGGGCCGTGGCGAAGGGCGCGGCCCACAGGTTCTCGTAGACCAGGATCGCCGCGGAGCTGCCGGGCTCCAGAGCGCCGCCGGCCTCCTCGACGTCGTCCTGGCCCAGCAGGCCGGAGGACGCGCCCTCGAACACGGCCAGGTCCAGAAGCCCGTCGCCGGTGAGGTCGGCGATCTCCAGGCCGACCACGGAACCGTCCTCGTCCTTCCGGACGAACAGCAGATCCAGGATCCGGATGAGGCCGCGGTCCACCAGATCGACCAGCAGCGGAAAGCCCTCGCCCGTCATGCGGTTCCCGGGAAACTCGACGACGACATAGTCGATCGGTCCCATTTCGACGAAATCTTCGCTCACGGCTTCACCCCTGGGTGGTCACGGCGTTCAGCTCCCCTGCTCTCGGATCTCATTGCAGCATCGGACGGAGGCCCCCGCACCTCGGTGCGCTGCTCACCCGCACCGCTCCTACGTGGTCCGCCCGGCCGCGCG
This sequence comes from Streptomyces sp. NPDC060002, assembly GCF_042737245.1. Taxonomy (NCBI): domain Bacteria; kingdom Bacillati; phylum Actinomycetota; class Actinomycetes; order Kitasatosporales; family Streptomycetaceae; genus Streptomyces; species Streptomyces sp. NPDC060002. The sequence goes on along the minus strand of NZ_JBHWUW010000001.1, from coordinate 421,282 downwards.
CGCGTGCCGGCGTTCGCTCACCCGGCGCCAGATGGCCCGCTGGCACTTGAGTGTGCCGGTCCCGACCACGATCAGTACGACGATGTTGAGCAGCAGTTGGAGCAGGGAGCCCCGGGCCTCGTCCCAGCTGCCGAACGCCACGGAGACCCCGATGTCCGCCCCCGCCGGAATCGTGGTCACCGAGATGAAGACGCCGAGCAGCGCGCTCGTCCGGGCCTCCGTCAGCGAGACGATGCCGACGACCCCGGCCAGCACCGCCACCACGGCCGAGAAGAAGTTGGGGGTGTTGATCAGATTCGAGACGGGCCGCACCCCCAGCTCGAAGGCCTCCGGCTGCAGCCCGAAGCCGCGGACGAGCAGGGCGAAGAGGAAGGTCGCGGCGATGGCCAGCAGAAAGCCCACCAGCAGCGCCAGCAGGCCCTGCCGGATCCGCGGCCCGGAGCGCTGGTCGATGCCGAGGGCGACGCTGGTGATGGCCCCGTACTCGGGGCCGACCACCATGGCCGCGACGATGAGGATCTGGGAGTTGGTGATGATGCCCACGGCGCCGATGAGTCCGGCGATGACCAGGAAGAGGTAGAAGCTCGGGGGGTAGCTGCCCTCGGCCCGGATCCGGGCCTCCACCTGCTCCCACACCGGCGCGCGCAGCCGTCCGCCGAGCTCCTTGGCCCAGGTCCGGGCCGCGAGGTCCGAGAACGCCGTGTCCACCGGATCGAGGCTGATGGAGCCACGCCGCTCGAGGCCGAGCTCCCGCAGCCCGCGCAGCACCTCGTTCGCGGCTCCGGTCAGGACGTCGCACTGGATGGCGTCACCGCCGGGGTTGCGTACGCGGCCCTGTTGAAGGTGCAGGTTCAGGACGCACGGCTCGGCGCCGAGCAGGGCCATGGCGCGGTCTGTGAGGTCCGGCGGGCACACCGCCCGGACACGGATCATGTCCATCCGGACCTCCGCGGATCGGTTCGCTCCCCTATTAACGCGGCGGTCCCCGAGCCCGGCAACTCGGCGTGCGGGGGCCCTGAACCTGCCGGAGGGTGGGGGACGTGCGGACGACCGGCGAGCTGAGCGAGGCCGACTTCCGGCGTCTCTACCGGCACCTGCGCGACACGTCCCCCGGCGGCGCCGCACACCGGGGCGCCCTGGACACGATCACCGGGGAACACGTGCTGGCCGCCGTACGCGAGGTGCGGTCGGGGCGTACGGTGTCGCTCGCCGCCCCCGTGAACACCCGTACCGGACCGGACGACGCAGACCCGGCCGAACACCGGCTCACCGCCCCGGCCGACGGCGAACCCGGCTCGAGCGGCCTGGAGTTCGCCCGGGACCGCTTCGCCATGAACATCCACGGCGACGTGGACAGCCACCTCGACGCGCTGTGCCACGTCGTCTACGACGGCACCCTGCACGGCGGCGTACCGGCGGCGGACGTGCTGTCGGCGGACGGAGCGAGCGCCCTGTCCGTCGACCTCGCCCGCGACGGCATCGTAGGACGCGGGGTCCTCCTCGACATCCCGCGGCTGCACGGCGTCCCCTGGCTCGAACCGGGAGCGCAGGTGCGGGCCGAGGACCTCGCCGCCGCCGAGGCACGGCAGGGCGTCCGGGTCGGCCGCGGCGACATCCTGCTGGTACGGGTCGGACACCGCCGGCGCCGCGAGGAGCTCGGCCCCTGGGACGTGGCCGCCGCCCGTGCCGGACTCCATCCGACGGCCATGGAGTTCCTGGCCGAGCGGGAGGTGGCCGTACTCGGCGGTGACGGCAACAACGACAGCGCGCCCAGCGCGGCCCAGGGGGTCGCGTTCCCGGTCCATGTGCTGGGCATCCACGCCATGGGGCTGCACCTGCTGGACTACCTGCGGTTCGAGGACCTCGCGCCGCTCTGCGCGCGGGAAGGCCGCTGGTCGTTCCTCTGCGTCATCGCCCCGCTCCGGCTGCCCGCGGCCACCGGCTCTCCCGTCAACCCGCTCGCGATCCTGTGAGAGCGGTCGATCCGCTCACGCACGCGTACGAGGCGGCGTCGTGCGGCGCCCCGGTTCACCCGACCGGCCCAACTCGCCGGAAACATCGCCCGGAGATACGTTGGTGGTCGGGTCCGACGGCCCATTCACCCGGCAGGACCGGCGCATTCTCCGAGGACGGTGGCCGGCATGACCGACGCGCAGCACTACGACGTCATCATCATCGGCACAGGTGCGGGCGGTGGCACTCTCGCCCATCGGCTGGCACCCACCGGAAAACGGATTCTCCTCCTCGAACGCGGCGGCTATCTTCCCCGTGAACGGGACAACTGGGACTCCACCGCGGTCTTCGTCAAGGGGAAGTACCGTGCCCCGGAGTTCTGGTACGACAAGGACGGGAAGGAGTTCCCGCCCGAGGTCAACTACTACGTGGGAGGCAACACCAAGTTCTACGGCGCCGCGCTCTTCCGGCTGCGCCCCGAGGACTTCGGCGAACTCCGCCACCACGACGGCGTGTCCCCCGCCTGGCCGCTGAGCTACGAGGAGTTCGAGCCGTACTACACGCAGGCCGAACACCTCTACCTCGTCCACGGCCGGCACGGCGAGGACCCCACCGAGGGCCCCACCAGCGCCCAGTACGCCCACCCGCCGGTCCAGCACGAGCCGCGCATCCAGCAACTCAGCCACGACCTGGAGAAGCAGGGGCTGCATCCCTTCCACCTCCCGATCGGGGTGAACCTCACCCAGGACGACCAAGGCCGGGCCACCCGCACCAGCGCCTGCATCCGCTGCGACCGGGTCGACGGATTCCCCTGCCTGGTCGGCGCGAAGTCCGACGCCCAGGTCATCTGTGTCGACCCCGCCCTCGAACACGCCAACGTCGAGATGGTCACCCACGCGGATGTGCGGCGGCTGGAAACGGACGCGACCGGCCGGAGTGTCACCTCGGTCGTCGCCACGGTGGGGGAGCCGGGAGACGGGGACGCCTCCACCGTGGAGTTCCGCGCCGACATCGTGGTGGTCGCCTGTGGAGCCGTCAACTCCGCCGTCCTGCTGCTGCGTTCGGCGAACGACCGGCACCCGCGGGGACTGGCCAACAGCTCGGACGTGGTGGGCCGGCACTACATGCGGCACAACAACCTGGCCCTGATGGCCGTGTCCAGGGAACCGAACGACACCAGGTTCCAGAAGACCCTGGCGCTGCACGACTGGTATCTGGGATCCGACGACTGGGACTATCCCCTCGGCGGCATCCAGATGCTCGGCAAGTCCGACTCCGAGCAGATCCACGGCGAAGCGCCCCGCTGGGCCGGGGCCGTGGCTCCCGACATGCCTTTCGAGGTACTCGCCCACCACGCGGTCGACTTCTGGCTGTGCGGAGAGGACCTGCCCGCCGCCGGCAACCGTGTCACCCTGGACCGGGACGGCGGCATCCACCTGGCCCTCGACGAGAAGAACAACATCGCGGGACTGAACCGTCTGCGGCACGAACTCCAGGGAATGCTCGGTCACTTGGGCATGAGCGAACACCATCTCCTGTCGCACAGCATCTATCTGCACAAGGGCATGCCCATCGGCGCCACCGCGCACCAGGCGGGCACGGTCCGCTTCGGCGACGACCCCGCCGGCTCCGCCCTCGACGTCCACTGCAAGGCCCACGACCTGGACAACCTCTACGTCGTCGACACGAGCTTCTTCCCGAGCATCGGGGCGGTCAACCCCTCGCTCACCGCCATCGCCAACGCCCTGCGCGTCGGCGACCACCTCGCAAAGCGGCTTCGATGACCTCCGGACACCCGTCCGACGGCAGCGGCTGAAGCCGCCTGAGGAGAACGCCATGGACCGATACCCGCCCATCGCCGACCACGGGCTCGTCGGGGACCTCCAGACCGCCGCGCTCGTTTCGTCCCAGGGCGTGATCGACTGGTTCGCCGCGCCGCGCTTCGACTCGCCCAGCGTCTTCGCCGCGCTGCTCGACCACGACGGCGGCGGGTACTTCCTCCTCGCGCCCGACCACCCCGAAGGGTCCTGGAAGCAGCTCTACTACCCGGACACCGCCGTCGTGGTGACCCGGTTCATGTCCCCCGACGGGGTCGGCGAGATCATCGACCACATGCCGGTCCTGCCGGGCCCGACGGCCACCGACCGGCACCGGCTGGTGCGCGTCGTACGGACCGTGCGCGGCACCGTGCGCTTCAGGCTCGAATGCCGCCCGCGGTTCGACTACGCGCGGGCGTCCCACGAACTCGACCTGACCCCCGACGTGGCCACGTTCCGCGCCCCGGGGACGACGGCCCACCTCCAGGGCACCATTCCGCTCGAACGGGACGGGAACGACGTCCGGGGCGCCATCACCCTCCAGGCCGGGGAGACCGCGGCCGTCGTGTTCACCGTGTGCGCGCCGGGCGGGGAGGCGCCCCCGCCCCCGACCACCGAGAGCATCACCGACGGGCTCTGGGAGAACGTCGACTTCTGGCAGAAGTGGGTGCGCACCTCGCGCTACCGCGGCCGCTGGTCGGAGATGGTGCACCGCTCGGCCATCACGCTCAAGCTCCTCACGTACGCGCCCTCGGGCGCACCGGTCGCCGCCCCGACGATGGGCCTGCCCGAACAGGTCGGCGGGGAACGCAACTGGGACTACCGCTACACCTGGGTGCGGGACGGCTCCCTGTCGGTGCGGGCCCTGCTCGACCTCGGCTTCGTGGAGGAGGCCACCCGATTCACCCACTGGCTCGGCGACCGCCTGGCCGCCCGCGAAGGACCGGACGACGAACCCCTCCAGATCATGTACCGCGTCGACGGAGACCCCCATCTGACCGAGGAGATCCTGGAGCACTTCGAGGGCTATCGCGGCTCCTACCCCGTCCGGGCGGGCAACGCCGCCTCCGACCAGTTGCAGCTCGACATCTACGGCGAGGCCCTTTACGCCCTCGCCGAGAGCCGCCAGATCGGCGAACAGGCGGGCTACCACGGCTGGAAGGGCCTGTCCCGCATGCTGGACTGGCTCGCCGACTCCTGGGACCGGCCCGACGAAGGCATCTGGGAGACCCGGGGCGGCCGTAAGGACTTCACCTACAGCCGGGTGATGTGCTGGGCCGCCTTCGACCGCGGTCTGAGACTGGCCGCCGAGTTCAGCAGGCCCGCGGACACCGCGCGCTGGACCCGGGCCCGGGACGCGATCCTCGAACAGGTCATGGAACACGGCTGGGACGACAAGCAGCAGGCCCTCGTCCAGCACTACGGCGGTGACGTCCTGGACGCCTCCCTCCTGCTGGCCCCCCGGGTCGGATTCATGTCGCCGCGCAGCCCCGGCTGGCTCAACACCCTCGACGCGATGGACCGCGTCCTCGTCTCCGACAGCCTCGTCTACCGCTACGACCCCGCGGCGTCCCCCGACGGACTGCGCGGCTCCGAGGGCACGTTCAGCCTCTGCACGTTCCTCTACGTCGACGCCCTCGCCCGCGCCGGGCGACTGCCCCAGGCCCGCTACACCTTCGAGAAGATGCAGACGTACGCCAACCATGTCGGCCTGTTCGCGGAGGAGATCGGCCCCAGCGGGGAGCAACTCGGCAACTTCCCGCAGGCCTTCACCCATCTCTCCCTCATCATGGCCGCGACGACGCTGGACGAGGCCCTCGACGAGATCCCTCGGTGAAGGCCGGGATCCCCGGCCCCTGCGGCAGCAGTTCGGTGGTCACGAACGCCACCACCGCGGCGAGCACGATCACCGGCACCGACCCCGAGTGGCCCACGACGAGGACGACCAGCACCACACAGCTGACGGGCAGCCGGAGGGCGGCGGCGGACGCGGCCGCCATGCCCGCCGCCATGCCCGGCACCACACCGAGCCCCGGCAGGGGCGAGAGCAGCACACCCATCGCGCCGCCGAGGAACAGCGAGGGGAAGACCGGACCGCCGCGAAGGCTGCCCAGACAGAGCGCGTACGCGAGGGCCTTGAACACCAGGACCGCCACCAGGCTGCCGACCGGCCACGCGTGCGGGTCGGCGGCGAGCTGCGCCAGGGTGGCCTGGCCGGACAGCGAGACCTCCGACGGCGAACGGCCGGTGGCGACCGCGTAGAGCGCCGCGCAGCCGGCGGCGGCGAGGGCGCAGAGCACCGTGTTGCGCAACGGATGCGCGGCGACGAAACCCGCCGCCATCCGCCCTCCGACGATGACCCAGTGGATGACGGCCCCGATGACGACGGCCATCAGGACGGACCACACCACGTCCCCGGTGTCGAGAATCGGGGGAGCGGGCAGTCCGATGCTGAGGCTTCCGGTCTGGAGCCCGGTCCAGTTGCCGAAGCCGGTGAAGACGATGGCGCCGACTCCACTGGCCAGCAGGGCGGGCAGCATCACGGCGAACAGCTGCGGGCCGCCGACCCCGGCCACCTCCATGAGCAGCACGGCCGCGACGAGCGGGCTGCCGAAGATCGCGGAGATGGCCGCGGCGGAACCGGCGGCACCGAGCAGCGCCGTGCTCGCCTCGGTCGCGGGGGCGCGGACGAGGTCCCTGAAAACCAGCGCCAGACCGCCGCCGAGGGCGATCATCGGGGCCTCGGGCCCGAGCGCGGCTCCCAGCGGCAGGCTGGCCAGCGCGGCGAGCACCACACCGGGGAGGGCGGCCTTCGTCGCCCCTCCCGGGTGGAGGCCGGCCGCCGGGATGTGACCGCCCCTGCCGGGAAACCGCATGACGACCAGCGCCACGACCACACCGGACAGCAGAGCCGGCGGAAGCGGCCACCACCAGGGCGGATCCGTCCATCCGAGATGGTGCGGCCAGTCCACCCAGAGCAGGTTCTCCAGTTCATGGAGCAGGACGAGAAACCAGAACGCGGCCAATGACACCGGGACCCCGATCACACCGCAGAACACCAGCGCCCGCCGGTACTCGGGCCGGCGCAGCATGTCCCGCAACTGGTCGGCTTCCTGGGGCTGGTTTCCCGGAGCGGTCCCCGCATCTTCGCGCTTCGGCTCGCTGATGGGTCTTCTCCTGGTTCGGCTCGGAGACAGTGCGGCTTGGGGCAGCGCGAGAGTACTCACCGGATCGCGCGATGCCCCGGCGAGCCACGCGGCAGCGCCCGGAAACCCTCCGGGCCGGTGTACCGACCGCGGCCGGTCGGCGGCGTCCTCAGCCGGGTGGGGGCGGAGTGCCCGCGACGGGATCCACCCGTGGTGGGGCCGGGGTCGTGAAGGAGAGGCCGGAGAAGTCGCGGCCCCGGAGGACCGGGCCGGTGAAGGTGCCGCCGCTGACCGGGCTGTACACGTCGCCGGTGTGCATCTCGCCGATGTGCAGCGAGCCGGCCAGCCGTGCCACCGTTCCGGCCCCCGCCAGGCCGTCCGGGCGGACGGCCGTCACGGCGACCGCCGCTCGTAGCGCGCGACGACCTCGGTGAGGTAGCAGCGCAGCATCGCCTTCGCCTCGTCGAGGAGGTCGGTGTCGCCCTCCGGGGCGCGGCGGAAGGCCTCCTGGGCGAGGGCGTCGGCGGCGAGGATCGCGGCGTGGCAGGCCCGCGCGAGCGTCTCGTCGTCGCGGGCGACGCCCAGCGCGAGCAGCACCCGGCGGATCCCGTCGGCCATCCGCCGCTTGTGCTCACGGTCCGCGGCCCGCGTCCGCTCGGTCAGCCCGCTGCCGAACCACAGGGCACGGAAGCCGTGTTCGGTGCGGTAGACACGGGCGAACGTGTCGATGAGCACGCCCACGGGATCGTCCCACCGCTCCCGCCCCGCCGTCCGGACCAGATCGTCCATGACGTCCTCGAGGCGGGCGAAGTAGCCCGTCGCGAGGGCGTCGACGATCGCGTCACGGTCGGGGAGGTACTGGTACAGCGAGCCGACCGACACCTTCGCCTCGGCCGCGACCCGGGTCGTGGTGAGCGCCTCGACGCCGTCGCCGACCAGGATGCGCTCGGCGGCCTCCAGCATCAGGGCCAGCCGTGCCCTGCTGCGCGCCTGGCGCGGCGTGCGGCGCAGGGGAGTGCCGCCGTCGGGACCGGTGGTCGTCCGGGCCAAGGAACTGCCTCCAAACATGAACGTGACTTTGTTTCACGTTTACGCTACCTTCGCGCCCATGACCGCCTCAAGCTCGGCGCTGAGCCAGGAGCGGGCCGCCGTAGCGGACGTCTGCCGGCGCCTGGGGGCCGAAGGCCTCCTCATCGGCACGGCCGGCAACGTGAGCGTACGCGTCGGGGACCGGGTCGCCGTCACCGCGACCGGAGCGGTCCTCGCCGAACTCACCCCTGACCAGGTGACCGTGGTCGACCTCGGCGGCGAGGTCGTGGCCGGAAGCCTGCGGCCGACCTCGGAGCTGGAGCTGCACCTCGGGGTCTACCGCCGCTACGGAACCGGCGCGGTCGTCCACACCCACGCCCCGATGGCCACCGCTGTCTCCTGCGTGCTCGACGAACTGCCCTGCATCCACTACCAGTTGATCGCGCTCGGCGGCACGGTGCGGGTCGCGCCCTACGCCACGTTCGGCACCTCCGAACTCGCCGAGTCGGCACTCACCGCGCTCGACGGCCGCAGCGCCGCCCTGCTGGCGAACCACGGCGCGGTCACCCACGGGACGACCCTCGACAAGGCCGTCGAGAACGCGCTGCTCCTCGAATGGGCCTGCGGCGTCTACCAGCGCGCGGCCGCCATGGGCCGGCCCCGCTTCCTCGACGAACAGCAGCAGCTCGCCGTGATCGAGGCCGCGATCGCCCGCGACTACGGCACCACCCACCCCGTACCACCCGCGCAGGAACAGAGCCGCTGAAGCCGCTGAAGCCGCTGAGGCCGATGAAGGGGGAAAGCCGATGAAGGTCTTCACCATGGGCGTACACGTCCTGGACGTACTGGTGCGGCCGGTGCAGGAGATACCCGAGGGCCAGGGCGCGACGCTGGTCGACGACATCAGGATGACCGCCGCCGGGACCGCGGGCGGCACCGCTCTCACCCTCGCCAAGCTGGGCGCGCAGGTGCGCAGCGCCGGCGCCATCGGCTCCGACCCGACCGGTGACCTGCTGGTGCAGCTGCTCGGCCGGGCGGGCATCGACACCGAGTTCCTCGTCCGCCGCACGGACACCGCCACCTCCGCGAGCGTCCTGCCGATCCGGCCCAACGGCGACCGCCCCTCGCTGCACCTGCTCGGCGCCAACATCACCTACGGTCTCGACGACGTGCCCTGGGACGCCCTCGCCGAGGCCGACCATCTGCACCTGGGCGGACCGGAGCTGATCGGCGTCGAGGCCGCGACGCGCATCCTGTCGTACGCCAGGGAACACGGCGTCGTGACCTCCGTGGACCTGCTCGCCCCCGGTGTCCTCGGCAGCTTCGAGCAGATCGAGGCGGCCCTGCCGCACATCGACCATCTGCTGCCCAACGAGGACCAGGTCCTCGGCTTCACCGGCGAGAGCGACCTGCTGACGGGTGCGCGCAAGCTCCTCGGCGCCGGTGCGGGCGTGGTCGCCGTCACGCGCGGCGGCGACGGCGCGCTCGTGGTGACCGCGGACGGCGCGGAACCGGTCCCCGCCTTCGTGGTCGACGTCGTCGACACCACCGGGTGCGGTGACGCCTTCTCGGCCGGCTATCTGCGGGGCGTGAGCCTCGGCCGTACGCCGAGCGACGCCGCCGTACTCGGCAGCGCCGCCGCCGCACTCGTCGCGCAGGGGCTCGGCAGCGACCACGGCGACTTCGACCTCGCGGCCGCCGACTCCTTCGCCGCGACGACCAAGTCCCGTACCTGAGGGGAGATCAGCGGCGCTCGTTGTGTACGGACCTCGCTTCCATGTTCACCGGCGCCCCGTGGGTGGTACGCCACGAGCAGGCGGGCGCGGGGGCAACACCAGCGCCGGCCGTACCGCTCTCGCTCACCGCCTGCACGTGCCCGTCTTCGTAGAGGAGCGCGCGCTGGGGGTGCGGGCGCTTCCGACGGAGAAGGGGACATGGCCATGAGTGAGGCTTCGGACGCCGCACTGCTTCTTGTGCGGTTCGTGCTCGGCGTGGTGATGGTGGCGCACGGCTGGAACCACTGGCGCGGCGGAGGCGGCATATCCGGCACCGCCGACTGGTTCGGCGGGCTCGGGCTCACCCGCCCGAGACTCCAGGCGTGGCTCAGCGTCCTCACCGAACTCGGCGCGGGTGTACTGCTGTTGGCCGGCTTCCTCACCTCACTGGCCTGCGCGGCCGTGCTCTCCGTGATGCTGGTGGCGGGCCTGCTCGCGCACCGCCGCAACGGCTTCTTCGTGTTCAAGGAGGGCTACGAGTACGTCCTCGTCCTGGGCGTCCTCGCGGTGGCGCTGGGGGCGTGGGGGCCGGGGGACCACTCGGTGGACGAGGCCGCGGACATCGGAGTGACCGGATGGGCGGGCGCCGGTGTGGTGCTCGGGGTCGGTGTCGTCGCGACGGCCGGTCTGCTGGCCGTGTTCTGGCGCCCGCGGAACGAGAGTTGAGGAGGCGTCCCGTGCGGGTCGGCTTCATCGGACTGGGCGGCCAGGGCGCGCCCATGGCCCGCCGGATCGTCGAGGCGGGCTTCGCGACCACCCTGTGGGCCCGCAACCCCGTCGGCCTCGAACCCTTCGCCGGCACCGCCGCCGGGGTCGCCGGCTCACCGGCCGAACTGGCCGCCGGCAGCGACCTGGTGTGCCTGTGCGTGGTGGCCGACGCGGATGTGGAGCAGGTCGCCTCCGGCGTACTGGAGGGACTGCGGCCCGGCGGGGTGATCGCGGTGCACTCCACCGTCCACCCCGACACCTGCCGCCGCCTCGCCGAGCGGGCCGCGGCGCAGGGTGTGTCCGTGCTGGACGCTCCCGTCAGCGGCGGCGGCCGGGCCGCGGAGCAGGGCGCCCTGCTGGTCATGGTGGGCGGGGACCCGGAGGTGTTCACTTCCTGCCGGCCGGTGTTCGCCACGTACGGCGATCCGGTCGTCCATCTGGGCCCCGTCGGCTCGGGGCAGGTCGCCAAACTGCTCAACAACACACTGTTCACAGCTCAGTTGGGACTGGCCGCCGACACCCTCGCGCTCGGCGGAGCCCTGGGCCTCGATCCGGTGGTCCTCGGCCGGATCCTGCATCGAGGCAGCGCCGCCAGCTTCGCGCTGGAGCGGGTCGCCGACGCCGGCGGCACCCTCGACCGCATCGGCGCGCACGCGGGCGGACTGCTGGCCAAGGACGTACGCCTGCTGAGCGAGGTCGCGAACGCGGCCGGCCGGGCCGGGCGAGGTTCGGTCCGGGACGCCGCCCGCGCGGCCCTGGACGCCATGGGGCGGTGAGGGAGAACTCCGGCTCCCGGAGCTCCCCCCCCGGCAGCCCCGGCACCCGCCCCGTACCCGCCCGGTACTCACCTGGTGGACGCCCCCTTGACGGAGGCCCGAGGCGGATCGACACTCGATCCGGGAATCCTAGTGAACGGGTAGGGAAACAATGGGGCGACAGGAGCCGATCACCGGCCGCGCGAGCCGCACGGCGTGGTCGTCGCCCCTTCTCACCTCCCGCCGTCACATCGACCTGAAGCGCGTCTGCAGCGCCATCAGGTTCCAGGACTGAGCCGGGCCCGTCCCCGCGCCGAACCGCACCGGCGGTGTCCCCTGGACGCGGCCGCACCCGGCACGAGCGGACGAGGTCCGCACCTCCCTCTTCGACGTCGCATCCGCCGCGCGCACGTCCCTCGTGCGTCCCGCCTCCGGGGAGAGTCATGTCCGTCACACCACTGGCCGCCCACCCGTCCGCCCGGCCCACCGCCGCCTTCCGGGGCCGGATCGGCCGGGACGCGCGCAGCGGCCACTACGCCGTGCCGCGCCGCTACCGCCTCCACCTGGCGGCGGCCGACCCCGACTGTCTGCGCATCGCCGTCACCCACAGCCTCCTCGGCCTGGACAAGGCCTGCCCGGTCACCTTCCTGCCCGCCGTCCCGGACTGTCCCGACGGGGGCCACTCGGCGCTGCGTCCGCTGTACGACGCCAGCGCGCACCGGTACACCGGACCCGCCCTCGCGCCGGTGCTCAGCGACGACTGGTCGGGCCGCATCGTCAGCAGCCACGGCCCCGACATCGCCCGCGACCTGGCCCGGCGGTTCGGCGGGGGCCGGCCCACCCTGTACCCGTGCGGCGCGGAGTCGCAGATCGAGGCCGTCGAGCGGATGTGCGCCCAGGGCGTCGAGGAGGCGGCCCAGCGCGCCGGAGCGGCCGACATCGAGGAGACGGAGCGCACCGCCGCCCTCGACACGCTGCTCACCACGCTCGGGGTGCTGGAGCGGGGGCTCGGCGCCCACGAGTACCTGATCAGTGATCAGATCACCGCCTCCGACGTCGAGTTGTGGGTCGCCCTGGTCCAACTCGACACCGTGCACCGCTACCACCTCGACGCGGCCGCCGTGCACCGCATCGCCGACCATCCCGCCCTGTGGGCCTACGCCGGTCGGCTGGCCGCCCACCCGGCCTTCGGCGCCCACCTCGACCTGGACGCCATCGCCCGCCGTCACCACGCCCGTTGCCAGGGCCTGGAGGCCGCCGGCGCAGCTGTCCAGATCCTGGACTGGGAGACCCACGCGGCAGACGGTTCGGCGGTCCGACCGCAGGTCAACCGGCCCTGACCCGGTCCATCCACTGGACCGCCGTTGACATTCGTTCGGGCAACTGTCTTACTTACGGCCCAGAACGGTCATGAGCGTCAGCGACAAGCCCTGGCTAGCTGACCGGCAACCCTCGCTCCGCGGTGGGGTGCCCCAGGTGACGACCGGACCGACGTTTCGGTAATGACGTATCGGTAAGCGCGAGGGCCCCTCAGGGGCCGGAACAGTGACGGTGACGGACATGTACGCAGCTCATCGGACGGCGCCGCGTCGCCCCCGGGGCTGCGTACGGCCGTACCTCGACATCCTCGTCGCCAACCGCGCCGTCGACCTCCTGCGTGTGAACAGCGCACTGTGTACCGCACCGGGCCGTGCCCGCTGTCGGGGCTGAACGAACCCCTCGCACCGCAGCCCCGCCGCCGCGTTCCTGACGAACACCGCCCGAGCGGTGTGCCGTTGTCCGCCCCACCCCGGTCTCCCGTACGCATCCGTGCGCCATGCCCTGTTCGCGCCCCCGGAGCGGTTCCCGCCGCCCCGCCGAAGCGTGTCCGGCCACGCACGTCCGCCGTGACCCGGGGTGTCCGACTCCCGCCGGAGCCCCTCATGAGTGAACCCCCAGGCGCCGTGACCCTCGCCGAGGCCGCGCCCGTCATCGACGTCCCGTCAGAGAGGCTGACCGCCCAGCGCGTCCAGCCGCTGCGCAAGCCCGGCCGCTGGATCGCCACCGCCGTGGCCCTCGTCCTGGTGGCGCAGTTCACGCACGGACTGATCTCCAACCCCTTCTACCAGTGGGACCGCTTCGGCTACTGGTTCCTGCGGCCGGTGATCCTCGACGGACTGCTGATCACCCTGGAAGTGGCCGCCTACAGCGCGGTGCTGGGCCTCCTCGGCGGCATCCTGCTCGCCCTCGCCCGGCTCTCGAAGAGCCCGGTGCTGCGCGCGGTCAGCTGGACCTACGTATGGGCCCTGCGCTCCATCCCGCTGATCGTGGTGCTGCTCTTCCTCTACAACTTCAGCGCTCTGTACCAGACCCTGAGCGTGGGCGTTCCCTTCGGTCCGGCGTTCTTCCGCTTCGACGAGTCCCGGCTGGCCACCGACATGGTGATCGCCGTCATCGGCCTCAGCCTCAACGAGGCGGCCTACGCCGCCGAAGTGGTCCGCGGTGGCATCCTCTCCGTCGACCAGGGCCAGCACGAGGCGGCCGCCGCGCTCGGTCTGCCCAAGCGCTACCAGTTCTGGAAGATCGTGTTCCCGCAGGCCCTGCGGTCGATCACGCCGAACTACGTCAACCAGCTGATCGGCCTGGTCAAGTCCACCTCGCTGGTCTTCTACGTGTCGCTGCTCGACCTGTTCGGCACCGCGCAGACCATGGGGGCCACCTACCCCGGCGACATCGTGCCGCTGCTGCTGGTCGTCACCGTCTGGTACCTGATCCTGACCAGCCTCGTCTCCGTCGTCCAGTTCTACGTCGAGCGGTACTACGCCCGGGGCGCCACGCGTTCCCTGCCGCCGACGCCGTTGCAGAAACTGCGGACCGGTCTCACCGACCTGCGGGGCCGCATCCGCCGGGAGGCCGCCGTATGACCACCGAGACCGTGCAGAGCGCCGGCACCGCCGCGATCGTGCCCGCCGCCGTCGAGGTGCACGACGTGCACAAGTGGTACGGCGCCCACCGGGTCCTGGACGGCGTGAGCCTGACCGTGCGGCCCGGCGAGGTCACCGTGATCCTCGGCCCGTCCGGCTCCGGCAAGTCCACCCTGCTGCGGGTCATCAACCACCTGGAGAAGCCCGAGATCGGCTACGTCAGCGTCAACGGCGAGCTGATCGGCGTCCGCCGCAACGGCGACCGGCTGCGCGAGCTGAGCGAACGCGCCATCCTGACCCAGCGCGGCCGGATCGGCTTCGTCTTCCAGAACTTCAACCTCTTCCCGCACCTGACCGTGCTGGACAACGTCGCCGCCGCGCCCGTCGCCACCGGGCGGCTCGCCAAGTCCGCCGCCCTGGAACTGGCCCGCGAACTCCTGGACCGGGTCGGCCTCGCCGACAAGGCCGGCGCCTACCCCCGGCAGCTGTCCGGCGGCCAGCAGCAGCGCGTCGCCATCGCCCGCGCCCTCGCGCTGCGCCCCGGCGTCATCCTCTTCGACGAGCCCACCTCCGCCCTCGACCCCGAGCTCGTCGGCGAGGTCCTCGCGGTCATCGAGGACCTGGCGACCAGCGGCACCACGCTCGTCATCGTCACCCACGAGGTCGGGTTCGCCCGCGAGGTGGCCGACCGGGTCGTCTTCATCGACGAAGGGAAGATCGTCGAGCAGGGCCCGCCCAGCGAGGTCCTCGACAAACCGCAGCACGAGCGGACGCGGGACTTCCTCAGCAAGGTGCTCTGACACCGACGCGCCCCCGACTTCCCCCCACGCCACCACCCTCTCGCCCAGTCACACCAGTCACAAAGGACGGCCATGTCTGCCCACTTCACCCGACGCAGCCTGATTCGCGGCATCACCGCGGCGACCGCGGTCGCCACCCTCGCCACCGGGCTCGCCGCCTGCGGTGGTGACAGCGAGGCCGCCACCACGACCGGCAGCGCCGCCGGCAGCGTGACCATCGGCCGGGTGTCCAACGGCGCGGCCGAGGAGACCGCCCTGAAGGTCTCCGAGGTCAAGTCCATCAGCGCCGGACTGCCCGACGCGATCAGGAAGAGCGGCAAGCTGAACATCGGCATCGGCGCCCTGCCCTCCGGCTTCGCCCCGCTCGCCTACGTCGGCGACGACCAGAAGACCCTCACCGGTGCCGAGCCCGACCTCGGCCGCCTGGTGGCCGCGGTCCTCGGCCTGAAGCCGGAGACGAAGAACTTCACCTGGGAGAACCTCTTCGTCGGCATCGACAGCGGCAAGGTCGACGTCGGCTTCTCGAACATCACCGACACCGAGGAGCGCAAGAAGAAGTACGAGTTCGCCTCCTACCGCCAGGACAACCTCGGCTGGGAGGTCAAGAAGTCCAGCACGTGGAACTTCGACGGCAACTACGAGAACCTCGCCGGTCTGACCGTCACCGTCGGCTCCGGCACCAACCAGGAGAAGATCCTCCTGGAGTGGAAGAAGAAGCTGGAGTCCGAGGGCAAGAAGCTCACCGTCAAGTACTACCCGGACCGCAACGGCATCTACCTGGCGCTCGCCAGCGGCAAGATCGACGCGTACTTCGGCCCCAACCCCGGCATCGCCTACAACGTCTCCCAGACGGCGGGCAAGGCCAACGCCACCCGCAACGCGGGCACGTTCTCCGGCGCCGGCGAGACGCTCCAGGGCCTGATCGCCGCCACCGCCAAGAAGGACAGCGGCCTCGCCAAGCCGGTCGAGGAGGCCATCAACTACCTGATCGAGCACGGTCAGTACGCCAAGTGGCTGGCGGCCTACAACCTCTCCAACGAGGCCGTCGCCAAGTCCGAGATCAACCCGCCGGGACTTCCCCTGGACAATTCCTGACGTCCCGTCATTTAGACGATGAGACACGCGAGTTGAGTTGGCACACGACAGGAAGGGACTCCGCCTCCGTGGCCTGTCCGATCGACCCCCGCGGAGGCGGAGCTCCGGCCGTCACCCGCCCGCACCCGCTGGACAACGCCGTCTGGGCCGCGCTCACCGGCCCGCACGCCCCTCTCGCCGAACGCCTGGGCCGCGCCGCACGCTACCCTGCCGACGTCTACGCCTTCGCCGCCCTCGCCGACCCCGCGGACCCGGCCGCCTGGGCCGACCTGCACACCCTCGTCGGCCCCGGCACCGCCGTACGCGTCAAGCCCGTCGACCTCGTACCCGACGGCTGGGAGGTCACCGGCGGGGGAGAGGGCGTGCAGCTCGTCGCCACCGAGGAGTTCCGCACCGAACCGGCACCCGAGAGCGTCCGCCTCGGGCCCGACGACGTGCCGGAGATCCTCGGCCTCGTCGCCCGCACCCGGCCCGGCCCCTTCCTGCAACGGACCATCGCCCTCGGCACCTACCTCGGCATCCGCCACCGGGGCCGCCTGATCGCCATGGCGGGCGAGCGGCTGCGGTTGCCCGGCTGGACTGAGATCAGCGCCGTCTGCACCGAACCCGACCACCGCGGGAAGGGCCTCGCCACCCGGCTGATCCGCGCGGTGGGCGCCGGCATCCGCGACCGCGGCGACACCCCGTTCCTGCACGCCGCCGCCGGCAACGCCCCCGCGATCGGTCTGTACGAGTCCCTGGGCTTCGTCCCGCGCCGCCGTTCGGCCACCGTCTCGGTGCGCACCCCGGGAACATCCGGCGCGGCCGGGGCGTTCTGACTGATGACGAGATGTGTGAGGCGCCGTCCGGCGCCCGGAAAGAGGGAGGAGCGGACGTGACCCGCATACGCCACGCCGTGCACCTCCACTCCCGGCCCCACATCGACCTCCAGCGCGTGGCCGGCGCGCTCTGTAGCTCCTCCTGACCCTCCCCCGGCCATCGGCCGGGGAACCTCCTTCTGGCTGCGCTCGCCCCCGCCATGTGCCCGCGCGATCCCTGCGCGCAGGCCGGCGCTCTCGTACGGACCTCCAGGAAGGCACCCTCGTGTCCCCGACCCCCTCCTCCCCGCTGCATCTCGCCGTCGCTCTGGACGGCACCGGCTGGCACCCCGCCTCCTGGCGCGAGCCCGTCGCCCGACCCCGTGAGCTGTTCACCGCCGGCTACTGGGCCGACCTGGTCGCCGAGGCCGAGCGAGGCCTGCTCGACTTCGTGACGATCGAGGACGGCCTCGGCCCGCAGTCCTCCCACTTCCTCGACCCGGACGACCGCACCGACCAGGTGCGCGGCCGGCTCGACGCCGTCCTCGTCGCCTCCCGCGTCGCCCCGCTGACCCACCACATAGGCCTGGTGCCGACCGTGGTGGCCACGCACACCGAGCCGTTCCACCTCTCCAAGGCGATCGCCACCCTCGACTACGTGAGCACCGGCCGCGCCGGCCTGCGCGTCCAGGTCAGCGCCCGTCCCGCCGACGCCGCCCACTTCGGCCGCCGCACGATCCCCCGGATCGAGGCCTACGAAGCCCCGGCCACCCAGGACCTGGTGACCGACCTGTTCGACGAGGCCGCCGACTACGTCGAGGTCGTGCGCCGCCTCTGGGACAGCTGGGAGGACGACGCGGAGATCCGGGACGTGGCGACGGGCCGTTTCGTCGACCGCGACAAACTCCACTACATCGACTTCGAGGGCCGCCACTTCAGCGTCAAGGGACCCTCCATCACCCCGCGTCCCCCGCAAGGCCAGCCCCTGGTCAGCGCCCTCGCGCACGACACGGTCCCCTACCGCCTGGTGGCCCGCGCCACCGACGTCGGGTACGTCACCCCGCACGACACCGACCAGGCCCGGGCGATCGTCGCCGAGATCCGCGCCGAACAGGAGCGGGCCGGGCGGGCCGCCGAGCCGCTGCACGTCTTCGCGGACCTGGTGGTCTTCCTCGACGACGACCCGGCCGAGGCCGCCGCCCGACGCGACCGCCTCGACGCCCTCGCCGGCGAGGAGTACCGCAGCGACGCCCGTGTATTCGCCGGCTCGCCCGCCCAACTCGCCGATCTGCTGCAGGACTTCCGGGCGGCGGGCCTGACCGGGTTCCGGCTGCGCCCCGCCGTCGCCGGCCACGACCTCCCCGCCATCACCCGGGGCCTCGTCCCCGAACTCCAGCGCCGCGGCGCCTTCCGCCGGGCCTACGAGGCCGACACCCTGCGCGGGCTGCTGGGCCTGCCCCGCCCCGCCAACCGCTACGCCGCCGTCTGAGCGGGAGGGAGACCCCACCATGAGCAAGCCCCAGAAGCAGATCCATCTCGCCGCGCACTTCCCCGGCGTCAACAACACCACCGTGTGGAGCGACCCGCGGGCCGGCAGCCATATCGAGTTCAGCTCCTTCGCCCACTTCGCGCGGACCGCCGAACGCGCCAAGTTCGACTTCCTCTTCCTCGCCGAGGGGCTGCGCCTGCGCGAACAGGGCGGCAAGATCTACGACCTGGACGTGGTCGGCCGCCCCGACACCTTCACGATCCTCGCCGCGCTCGCCGCCGTCACCGAGCGCCTCGGCCTGACCGGCACCATCAACTCCACCTTCAACGAGCCCTACGAGGTGGCCCGCCAGTTCGCCAGCCTCGACCACCTCTCCGACGGCCGCTCCGCGTGGAACGTCGTCACCTCCTGGGACGCCTTCACCGGCGAGAACTTCCGCCGTGGCGGCTACCTCCCGCAGGACGAGCGCTACGCCCGCGCCAAGGAGTTCCTGGCCACCACGGGCGAGCTCTTCGACTCCTGGCAGGGCGACGAGATCGTCGCCGACCAGAGCACCGGCGCCTTCCTCCAGGACGCGAAGGCCGGCGCCTTCGTCCACGAGGGCCGGCAGTTCGACATCCAGGGCCGGTTCAACGTCCCGCGCAGCCCCCAGGGCCGTCCGGTGATCTTCCAGGCCGGGGACTCCGACGAGGGCCGCGAGTTCGCCGCCTCGTCCGCCGACGCGATCTTCAGCCGGTACGCGGCCCTCGACGCCGGGCAGGCCTTCTACACCGACGTCAAGTCACGCCTCGCCAGGTACGGCCGGCGCGCCGACCAACTGCTGATCCTGCCCGCCGCGAGCTTCGTTCTGGGCGACACCGACGCCGAGGCCGAGGAGATCGCCAAGGACGTGCGCCGCCAGCAGGTCAGCGGCGCCACCGCCCTCAAGCACCTGGAGTTCGTCTGGAACAGGGACCTGTCCGGCTACGACCCGGAGGGCCCCCTGCCCGACATCGACCCGGATCTCGGCGAGAGCCACATCGCGCGGGGCCGCGCCCAGGTCCGGATGTACCGCGACCCGCTGGCCACGGCCCGCGAATGGCGGGAGCTCGCACAGGCCAACAACTGGTCGATCCGCGACCTGGTCATCGAGACCGGCAACCGCCAGAACTTCGTCGGCTCCCCGGCCACCGTCGCCAGGACGATCAACGACTACGTCCAGGCCGACGCCGCCGACGGCTTCATCCTCGTCCCGCACATCACCCCGAGCGGCCTCGACGCGTTCGCCGACAAGGTCGTCCCGCTCCTCCAGGAACAGGGCGTCTTCCGCACCGAGTACGAGGGCACCACGCTCAGGGACCACCTCGGCCTCGCTCTCCCCCACTCTCGGCTTCGCTCGAGCGGGGGGACCCCCATCGACGAGGCGGGCGGCGCCGAGCGGGTGGCCTCGTGAAGTTCCTCGCCATCACCCTGATCGTGCACCGCCCGGACCCGGTCACCGGCGTCCTGAAGACGACCCGGGACCGCTTCCGCGAGGTGCTCGACAACGCCCTGCTCGCCGAGGAACTCGGCTTCGACGGCTTCGGCGTGGGGGAGCGGCACGAGCGGCCGTTCATCTCCTCCTCCCCGCCGGTGGTCCTGAGCCACATCGCCGCCCTCACCCGCCGCATCCGGCTCTTCACCGCCGTGACGACCCTCAGCCTCCTCGATCCGGTCCGCGCCTACGAGGACTACGCCACCCTCGACCACCTCTCCGACGGCCGCCTGGAACTGATCATCGGCAAGGGCAACGGCGCCGCCCAGCGCGAGCTGTTCCAGGTCACGCCCGACGACCAGTGGGAGCGCAACGCCGAGAGCTACGAGGTGTTCCGGCGGATCTGGCGCCAGGACAAGGTCACCGCGGCCACCCGTTTCCGCCCGGAGCTGGCGGACGCGGAGGTGTGGCCCCGGCCGTACCAGCGGCCCGTCCGGGTCTGGCACGGCAGCGCCACCAGCAAGGAGTCCGTCGACCTGGCCGCCCGCTACGGCGATCCGCTGTTCTCGGCGAACGTCACCCACCCCATCGAGCCCTATGCCGAGCTGATCGGGTACTACCGGGAGCGCTGGGAGCACTACGGTCACGACCCGGGCGCCCTCGCGGTCGGCGCCGGCTCGGCGGGACTGTACGTGGCGCGCACCTCCCAGGAGGCCGTCGAGGCCTACCGGCCGGTCTTCGAGGGCACGCTCGCCTTCCAGAGACAGGCCGGGCTGCCCGTCGTCTTCGAGACGGTGGAGGACTTCGTCGAGCGCAGCTCCGCCCTGATCGGCAGCCCGCAGCAGGTCGTCGACAAGGTGCACCGCTACCACGAGCGGTTCGGCCACACCGTGCTGCATGTGCACGCCGACGCCGGCGGCCTCACCGAACCCCAGCACCGCGACTCACTCGAACTGTTCCGGTCGGAGGTGGCGTCCGTGCTCCGCAAGGACATACCGGACCCGCCCTTCGACTGGGGGCCGGTGCTTCCCACATCGTCGACCACCCAGGAGCCTGCCCGTGTCTGAGATCCCCCTCGGCGTGCTCGACCTGGTCCCGATCTCCTCGGGCTCGACGGCCGCGGACGCCCTGCGCAACTCCATCGACCTGGCCCGGCACGCGGAACGGCTCGGATACGCCCGCTACTGGTTCGCCGAACACCACCTCAACCCCGGGGTCGCGGGCACGTCCCCGGCCGTCGTCCTGGCCCTGACCGCGGCCGCCACCTCCACCATCCGGCTCGGCTCCGGCGCCGTACAGCTCGGCCACCGCACCGCCCTGTCCACGGTGGAGGAGTTCGGCCTGATCGACGCGCTGCACCCCGGCCGCTTCGACCTGGGCCTGGGCCGCTCGGGTGGCCGTCCGCCGGGGGAAAAGGAGAGCCCGCCGGCCGCGGCCACCCCGGTCGTCGACGGCCGTGCCCCGAACGGCCTGCCGATCCCGCCGCGCTTCTCCTTCGAACGCCTCCTCGGCTCGCCCCGGATCGCCCTCCAGCGCAGGCTGCTCCTCCTGCCGGAGGCCACCTCGCAGGACTACGCCGAGCAGATCGACGACATCCTCGCCCTGCTGGCCGGTACCTACCGCTCCCCGGAGGGCGTCGAGGCGCATGTCGTACCGGGCGAGGGCGCCGACGTCGACGTGTGGATCCTGGGCAGCAGCGGCGGCCAGAGCGCCGAGGTCGCGGGCGCCCGGGGTCTGCGCTTCGCCGCGAACTACCACGTCAGCCCGGCCACCGTCCTGGAGGCGGTGGACGGCTACCGGGCCCGTTTCAAGCCCTCCGCGTCCCTCGACGCGCCCCATGTCAGCGTCTCCGCCGATGTCGTCGTCGCCGAGGACGACGCCCGCGCCCGCGAACTCGCCACCGGCTACGGCCTGTGGGTGCGCAGCATCCGCACCGCCGAGGGCGCGATCCCGTTCCCGACCCCGCAGGAAGCACGCGCCCACACCTGGACCGACGAGGACCGGTCGCTCGTCCAGGACCGGATCGACACCCAGTTCGTCGGCTCCCCGGCCCGGGTCGCCGACCTCCTGGAGCAGCTCCAGGAGGCCACCGGCGCCGACGAACTGCTCGTCACCACCATCACCCACGACCACACGGACCGCGTCCGCTCCTACGGACTCCTCGCCGAGGAGTGGCGCGGCAGGGGGCACTGCGCCCCGTCGAGCTGATCCACCCGCGTTCCCGCCACCAACGGCGTTCCCGCGGACCGCCCGTACGTGATCGCCCCGGCGCGGCCGGCCTCGTCGCCGCGCCGACGGCGGCACACCCGACGCCTACCGCAAGGTGCGAGCCGCGGATCCCCCGCGCGCCACCCCGGCGGCACCGGCCACGACGTCCAGCAGGCGTCCGCCGTCGTCGCCGGCGAACCACTCGGCGTGCCCCACGCAGTACTCGTACGCCAGCCGGGTGTTCTCCGCGGACCGTGTGACCCCGTGGAAGTAGCCCAGCTCGGACAGCGCGAACTCGGCGTGCACCAGCGGCAGCAGCTCGGGGAGCGCGGCCGATTCGGCGGGGGTGAGCGGTCGTACGGACTGGTAGCCGTCGACGAGCGCGGTCACGTCCTCCTCCCGCACCGGGTAGCCGGGCCGGAGCCACTGCACGGCGTTGCGTTCGATCGCCGTGGCCAGGTCGTGCACGGCCGTCGTGCGGTCGCTCATGCCGAAGTCCAGGACGGTGCGGACCTGTCCGTCGCCGCCCCAGAGCAGGTTGGAGGCGTGCCAGTCGTTGTGGGTCCACAGGGGTTCCAGGCCGGCCAGCCGCGGCGCGAGCCGTTCGTGCAGCGGCAGCAGCACCCGCCGGACGTCCTCTCGCCACGGGAACCGCCGTATCCCGCAGGCCAGTTGGGGCCGCTCCTCCAGGAACCGTTCCAGCGCGCCCCAGGGATCCTGCGCGGCGAACACCGTGAACGAGGCGACGAGCGGCTGCACCCGACGCCGCGGCGCGTCGAACCCCCGTGCCGCCAGGTGCAGTCGGGCCAGCGCCTCGCCCGCCGCCGTGGCGTGCGCGCGGGAGCGGAAGGGCGACCAGGACAGCGCGTCCCGGTACAGGTCCTCCCCGTCGCCGGTCGAGTGCACCTCGTACGTCCACGCGCCGCGTGCCGCCGAGTGCAGCACCTCCACCACCGGCGCGCCGTGCTCGCGCAGGTGCCGCAGGAAGGCGTGCTCCTCCGCCAGCCCTTCCGGGGAGCGCACGCCGACGTGGTGCCGTTTCACGAACAGCCGCCGGCCGTCCCGCTCGACGACGGCCGCCGCGGACAGCGGGCGCGGGCTGCGCCACACCACCCGGGCGCCCGCCCCGACGACGTCCGTCACCTCGTCGTCGGTCAGCGGCGCCCAGTCGGGCTCGACCGGGTCGGTGCCCAGGCCGTGGGCCAGATGCGCACTCATCCCGTACGCACCCCCGCCGGCACCGTCGGTGTGCCGCGCAGCGCCTCCAGGACCCGGCGCTCGGTGGCCGCGAACCCGGGCGCGGTGAAGTCCTCCGCCCCGCGCGAGCGGGCCGGCGGCACCTCCACGCGGGCGACGACGCCGGCCGGACGCGGCGACAGGACGTGCACGGTGTCCGCGAGCAGTACCGCCTCGCGGATGTCGTGGGTGACCAGCAGCACCGTCCACCGGTGGCGCTGCCACATCTGCGCCAGCCACAGCTGCATCTCGGTGCGGGTCAGCGAGTCCAGTGCCCCGAACGGCTCGTCCAGCAGCAGCACAGGACGTTCCAGGACGACCGTGCGCAGCAGCGCGGCCCGCTGCCGCATCCCGCCGCTGAGCTGCGAGGGGTATGCCTTCTGGAAGCCGTCGAGGCCGAAGTCGGCGAACAGCGCGTCGGCCCGCGCCCGGGCGTCCCTCTTGCGCACGCCCTGCGCCTCCAGGCCGAGCGCGGTGTTGTCCAGCACGGTCCGCCACGGGAACAGCAGGTCCTTCTGCGGCATGTAGGCGACCTTGCCGGACTCCACCCCGGCCGGTTCGCCTTCCACCAGCACCTGACCGGTCGTCGGCCGGTCGAGCCCTGAGACGAGGTTGAACAGGGTGCTCTTGCCACTGCCGCTCGGCCCGATCACGGCCGCGAACTCGCCCGGCTCCACCGACAGTTCGAGATCCCGCAGGACCTCCAGCGAGCCGAAGGACTTGCCGACCCCCTCGATACGCAGACTGCTCATGACCTCTCCTCCTGCTGCGCCCGCTCCCACGGCAGTACCAGCCGCTGCAGCAGACAGGCCGCCCCGAACAGCGCGATGCTCAGCGCCGCCGTCACGCCCACCGCCGCGAACACCAGGTCCGTGCGGAACGCGCTCTTCTGCGCCTGCATGTAGATCCCGAGTCCGGCCTCCGCGCCCGCGTACTCCGCGAACACCGCGCCGACGACGGCGTAGGTGATGCTCACCCGCAGCCCGGCGAAGAAGTACGGCATCGCGCTCGGCACCCGCACCAGCCGGAACGTCCGCAGCCTGCCCGCGCCCAGCGAGCGCAGCAGCCGCATCGCCTCCCGGTCGGTCGCGGCGAAACCGGCGGCCAGGTTGGCGGCCAGCGGGAAAAACGTCGTCAGCGTCACCACCAGCATCTTCGGCAGCAGCCCGAAACCGAACCAGATGATGAGCA
Organism: Streptomyces sp. NPDC060002; assembly: GCF_042737245.1. Taxonomy (NCBI): domain Bacteria; kingdom Bacillati; phylum Actinomycetota; class Actinomycetes; order Kitasatosporales; family Streptomycetaceae; genus Streptomyces; species Streptomyces sp. NPDC060002. The sequence continues at coordinate 396,927 of NZ_JBHWUW010000001.1, read as the reverse complement.
GGGGCGCCACGGCGACGATCGGGATGGTCTGCGAGGCGACCAGGAGCGGGTACAGGCCCCGGCGGGCCGCCGCCGAGAAGTCCAGGAGCACGGCGACCAGCCAGGCCGCCGCGAACGACAGCGCGAAGCCGAGCAGGGTCTCCTGGAGCGTGGGCAGGGTCTGCGCCCACAGGTCCGCGCGGCTGGCCCAGCCCTGCTCCAGCACCCGAGCCGGCGACGGCAGCATCGTCGGATCGACGCCCGCGCCGGTCACGTACAGCTGCCAGCCGCCGACCACGACGGCCAGCACCAGCAACGGCGGCCACAACGACCGCAGCAGCGAACTCACTTGGCGCTCCCGGCGTCCTTCGAGGCCGGCAGATAGGCGTTGGTGAAGAACGACGCGGCGTCCGGGGCCTCGGTCAGCTTGCGGCCGTTCGCGTCGCTCAGCAGCCCCGCCCGGTACTCGAAGTCGGCGAAGGCCTGCCAGCGCTCCCCGCTCTGGGAACCGATCGTGCCGTCGGCGGCCCTGTAGTACTCCTTGGCGAGCAGCTCCTCGCTCTTGCGCACGAGTTCGGTGTTGGTGAGCACGCTCTTGTTGGCGTCGATCAGGAGATCCGCGGCCTGGTCGGGGTGGTCGGCCGCGTACCTGTACCCCTTGTCGACGGCGGCCAGGAACTTCTTCGCGACCGCCGGGTTCTTCTTCAGGAACCGGTCGGAGGACGCGAGGAGCGTCGAGTAGATCGCCGGGAAGCCGTAGTCGGACAACTGGAAGTTCTTCAGCGGCTTGCCGCTCAGCTCCGCCTCCAGTCCCTCCCAGGTCGGCATCGGCATCGCGAAGTCCGCCTTGCCCGCGTAGAGCGCCGCGTACGCCGAGGTGCTGAGGGTGACCTGCTTGAAGTCGCCCTTGCCGCCCGCGTTCTGGATCACCTTGCGCAGGAGCGGCTTCTCGTAGGGCGCGCCGAAACCGGCGTACGTCTCGCCGTCCAGGTCCTTCGGGGACGCGATGTCCGTACGGCCGGCGCGCACCGCGATGGTGACGTTCGTCTTCTGGGTGACCGCGTAGACCGAGGTGATGTCCTGCCCGGCGGCGCGCGCCGTGGTCACGCCCTCCTGGTAGGAGACGCCGAAGTCGGCCTTGTGGCTCGCTATCAGCGTCTCGGGCGCGGTCGAACCGTAGGGCACGATCTTCAGATCGATGCCGGCGGCCTTGAACCAGCCCTTCTGCCGGGCGACGTAGATGCCGGTGTGGTTGGTGTTCGGGGTCCAGTCCAGGGCGAGGGTGACGGTCGTGGTGCCGTCCTTGGCGGTGGCGTCGGCCGAGGGGTCCGCCGAGCAGCCGGTGGCGGCCAGGACGGCCGACGCGGCGATGACGGACAGGACGGTGCGGCGGTGCATGAGGGTTCCTTCGGGGGCGAGGGGGGTCGGGGCGGCGTCGGCACGGTCACGCCCGGCGACACAGCGCGCTGTCCACCCGCTTGAAGTCGACGGCCAGCCGCCGGGTCAGCCCCCGCGCCTGGCAGGACAGAACACTCACGCGGTCACGGCCGGCAGCAGCGCGTTGGTGAAGGAGCGGTCCCAGTCCCGGTCGTGCGCGAGGGCGCCGTGCTCCGCGAGCCAGTGCGCGTAAGGGCCCGTGCGCGCCGGATCGATCACTCCCCAACGGCCTTCCGGGTCCGTCCAGGTAGGTGCGATCAGGGCGAGGGAACGGGCTATCAGCGGGCGCGGGAAGTAGGGAATGACCCCCTCCAGCAGCTCCAGCGTCCGCTCGGTGTCCTGCGCCGCGGCCGCGTAGCCCCGGGCCGTGACGGCGAGGAAGTCCCGCACGAGAGAAGGCTGTTCGGCGAGCAGGCGCTCGTTCGTGCCCAGCAGGTAGCTGTGGTAGCGGGGAGCGCCGATCTCGTCGACCGGCCAGGTCACGCGCTGCTCCTCGGGGAGGTCGCCGCGCAGCGCGTCCCAGGACCAGTAGGTGCCGAAGGTGGCGTCGGCCTCGCCCGCCGCGATGTCGTCGACGGTCAGCTCGCGCGTCCCCGCGTCGATCATGAGCACCGCGTCCGGGTCGCCGCCGTCGGCCGCCACCAGATGGCGGACCATGGCCAGACCGCGCGGGGTCGGGTTCAGGGCGACGCGACGGCCGGCGAGCTCACGGGGGCGGGTGATGCCGGTGGACGCGGTGGTCTGGATCGCCTCCAGACCCCGGTGGTTGACGGCGGCCACGGCGATCAGCGGCTGGCCGTGCGCGGCACGCCGGGCCAGCAGCCGGTTGGGCGGGAAGACCCCGAAGTCCACCTCGCCGCGGGCCAGGTACTCCAGGGTGTCGCCGCGTCCCGGATCCTGGACCACGAGTTCCACATCCAGCCCGGCCTGCGCGAACCAGCGGCGGGCACGGGCCACATAGAAACCGGAGGAATTCGGCCAGGGATGGAAATAGTCGAGCATGACCCGGATGTGCGGCATGAGGGAACTCCGAAGGCGGCGCGCGAGAACGCGGGAGAGTGGCGGAGGGGGAGAAGGAACGCGGTGTGCGGGGCGGTGCGCGGTCAGACGGACCGGCGACAGCGGCACGCGCGGCAGCTGCACGTACGACAACAACAGGAGCTGCCCGCCGGGGTGGAGACCACCAAAGGCTTCGGCTCTACTGCTGCGGACACGTGAACTCCTACGCGGGGCGCCTGGGCGCGTTTCGTGCGGTCGGCGTCCCCATGGGGACCGCGTTCGACGAACGGATCCCAGACGCCCTCTCAGCCCGTCCGGGGAGGGGCTCCCGCGTAGATGGCCGAAACCATAACGGCAGTCGACGGTCCTCGCGCAACCTTGATCCGATATATGAGACGGCCATGATCAGTGGGTAAGACGACCAGCTCGCGGGCGTACCATCGGCCGCCATGACCACCTCCCCGCTGCCCGGCCCCCTCGTCGACGACACCTGGCTGGCCGCCCGGCTCGACGACCCCCGGCTGGTCGTCCTCGACGCCACGGTGCTGCTCCCCTCGCCCCGGCACGATGGTGACCACCGCTGTGCGAGCGGCCGCGAGGGATGGGTCCGACGGCATCTCCCCGGCTCCCGGTACGCCGACCTGACCGGGGACTTCACCGACTCGGACGCGCCCTGCCACTTCGCGGCGCCGGGCCCGGAGGCGCTGGCCGGCGCGCTCGCCCGGGTCGGCGTGGGGGAGGGGAGCGCGGTGGTCGTGTACGACACCGGGGGCGGGATCTGGGCGGCCCGGCTGTGGTGGATGCTGCGGGCGGTCTCCGTGCCGGCGGCCGTGCTCGACGGGGGCCTGGCGGCCTGGGAGTCGGCGGGACGGCCGCTCGCGTCCGGCGACGACACGGTGCCGGTTCCCGAGGTGACGCCCGTGACCCCCGTCTCGCGTCCCGGAGTGTGGACAGATGTCCACGAAGTGGGGGCCATCAGCCGGGGTGAGCAGCCCGGCACGCTGGTCTGCGCGCTGCCCGCGGGCGGCTTCGTCGGATCGGTCCCCACCCGGTACAGCCGACGCGGACACATCCCCGGGAGCCGCAGTCTTCCCGGTCGCGAACTCCTGGACGCCGAAGGGCGCCTGCTGCCCGCGGCCGACCTCGCCGCGCGCGTCGGCGCCGTCCTCGACACCACCGACGCGCCGGTCGTCCTGTACTGCGGCGGCGGTGTCTCGGCCGCCGGGGTGGCCCTCGCCCTCACCCTGCTCGGGCGCGAGGACGTGTCCCTCTACGACGGTTCCCTGGAGGAGTGGTCGAAGGATCCGGCGCGACCGCTGGAACTGGGCGGCGCGGCCCCGACGCGGCCGGGACAGGGCGACTGACCCGCCGACGGCCTACGACTCCTCGCCCGGCGTACGGTCCGCAGCCCCCGCCCGGCCCCGCACCCGCCCCGCACCGGACGGAACGCGCTGCAGCGCCGCACTCACCGGCAGGGCCGCCGCCGGCAGGCCCGCGCAGACGACCGACGCGAGTGCGAACGCCGTCCGCGGCGCACCCTCCGCGTCGGCCGAACCCCGCAGGCAGATCCCGGAGACGGCGCTGAGGCACACGGCCGCCGCGATCCGCTGGATCATCTGGAGGATGCCGCCCGCCACCCCGGCCGCCTCGGCAGGGGCGTGCTGGAGGACGCGCGCCTGGTTGGGGGAGACGGTCAGGCCGGCCGCGGCCCCCGAGGCCACCTGGACCGCCGCCAGCACGAGGGGCAGCGCGGCGAGCGGCAGTGTCACCGCCGCCAGGGCGCCGCCCAGCAGGGCGAGCCCGAAGGCCAGCGAGTAGCCGCGACGATCCACTGCACGTCCGTGGCGCCGGCGGACAGTGACTGGCGCAGCGCGGGCACGGCGATGCTGAGGACCGACTGGTCCAGCAGGGTCGTCGCCCCGGCCGCCAGACAGACCGTCAGTACCCGCCGGGCCGCGCGATCATCTCCCGGAAGCATGCCGTCATGCTCACACCGCCCCAACGCTCCTGTCGCCGTCCCGGCCGGCCGGTTCGCACGATGGAAACACGCCGGGCGGACCCGTCCGCGAAGGCGTGCCCGGTGTGGCCGGGGACGCGTCCCCCTCCCCCGAAGGAGACGCGTCCCCGGCGCTTCCCCCGGCGCCGGACTGTGGTTTCCGGGCGGCCTCCCGGCTCACCAGCACATGACCGCCGTCTCGCCCGAACCCCAGCCGGAGTACAGGCGTACGCGGACGAAGTAGCGGCGGTCCCTGACGAGCCGGACCCTGATCGTGGCGTTGTGCGCAGTGCCCGCGTCGTCGTGGCCCGCGAGGAAGCGGGGCTCGCCGTCCCGCTCCTCGAAGACCACGACCAGGGAGTCGCTCTCCCCGAAGAGGGCGAAGGTGTACTCGCGGGTCTCGCGCGGCTCGACGGTGAAGTCGACCTGCTCGCCCGGACCCAGCGACAGCGGCGCCGAACGGAACGGCACCAGTGCGGGCGGCCGTGCCGTGTCGGGCGGCGGATACCAGCCGAGGACGAACTCCTTGTCCAGCGGCGACAGCCCGCCGGCCGGATGCACACCCCCGCGGAACTGCTCCGGCTCCAGGATCAGCCCCGCCGAGAAGGGGTACTCCATGACGGACTGCGAGTCCCACACCGACCCGTTCACCTCGGCCGGGTCCAGCTTGCGCAGGATGTTGAACCAGGTCCGGTCCCGGCTCCAGTGGTTGGGCGGGCCCGCGAGATCGGCGTACACGGCCTCGTCGTCCCAGTGCAGGCCGGCGAACGGGCTCTGGTGCTCGTGCTGCATGCCGAGTGCGTGTCCGATCTCGTGCAGGGCCGTCGCGCGCTCCCCGGGCGCGGTCAGGTCCCAGCCGAAGTTCATGGTGCGCTCGTTGAGACCGGCCGACAGCGCGTCCCGGCCCACCGCAGACCAGGAGCCGTCGCCCGGCTGGAACCCGATGCGCAGCTCCGCCTCCGAGCGGTCGGCGACCTCGGCGAAGGACACCCCGATGCCCAGCTCCCGCCACTCGCGGAAGCAGTCCCGCACGACCTCCCGCTGGTTCTCGCCGCCGGCCCACGACACCCATCGGGTTCCCCCGGAACCCGGCAGGGCGATGACCGACCCGTCGCTCTCGCCGTCGAGGAAGCAGTAGTGCAGCACCGTGCCGTTGACCCACATCCGCCGCCCGCTCATCAGCGCGCCGAGCCGCTCGACGGCCAGCCCCGGCGCGAACGCGGGGGCCGACTGCCGGGCGAGCGAGCAGTAACGGGCGGTCATGGGTTCCAGGTTGCCGTGCGGGACCGCCGCCCGGCCTGAGTCGGGGGCTACTCAAGTCGCCCTGTATCAGGCGTGAGTATGCCGACTCTCCTAGGTGTGACCACGTTCGAACCGCAAGCCGGGACCCTGCGACTGCCGTGGCCGTTCACGGGCCGGGACGAGGAACTGGAGCTCGTCCGCCGCTCCTTGGCGGCGGGCCGGCCCGGCATGGTGCTCACCGGACCGGCGGGCTGCGGCCGCACCCGGCTGGCCGTGGAGGCGGTCCGCGGCACCGACTGCGCCCGGGTGGCCGGCACCCCCGGGACCCGCGATCTGCCGTTCGCCGCCTTCGCCCATCTGCTCCCCGAGGGAGTCACCCTGCACAGAGCGGTCCAACTTCTCTCCGGCGTACGGCAGTTGCTGGTCGACGACGCGCATCTGCTGGACGACGCCTCCGCCGCCCTGCTCCACCAGCTCGCCGTCCAGGGCCGCACCCGGCTGCTGGTCCTCGTCACCGACGGAGCCCGCCCGCCCGGCGCCGTCTCCCGACTGTGGACCGGCGAACTGCTGCCCCGTCTCGCGCTGCGGCCCCTGCCCCGCGAGGACACCGCCCCACTCCTCGACGCCGGCGCCGGCGGCCCCCTGGAGCCCCTGGCCGCCAACCGCCTGCACCGGCTGTGCCGGGGCGACCTGCGCCTCCTGCGCGACCTGCTGGACGCGCTGCGCGAGCGGAGCCTGCCGACCAGGGACGAGGACTCCGACGAGCGGACCTGGCGCGGCCCGATCCCGGTGACCCCGGCCCTGCGGGAACGCGCCGCCGCGGTGCTCGGCCGCGCCTGCCCCGACGAACGCGAGATCCTCGACCGGCTCGCCTTCGCCGAACCGCTGCCGCTGGCGGCGGACTCCTTGGACCTGCGGGTCCTCGAACGCCTGGAGGCGGACGGCCTTCTCGACGTCGACGACGACGCGACCGTCCGCCTGGCCCACCCCCTGCACGGCCCGGTGCTGCGCGCCGAGACCGGCCGGCTGCGTGCGAGGCGGCTCACCGGCCGACGACGGTCCACCGTGTCCGCCCTCGACGCCGAGGCGGCCGAGCTGACCCGCCGCATCGGGCGGGCCGACGTCCGCACGACGCCCACGCCCGTGGGGGAGTGGCTCGTCGCGGAGGGGGAACCGGTACCGGCGCGGTACGCCGCCGTCCGCGCGCGGTTCTCACGGCTGCGGGGAGAGCTGCGCGAGGCGGCGGCCTGGGCGAGGGAGGGCCTGGCCACCGCCCCGCACGACCGCGCCTGCCGCACCGAACTCGCCCTGGCCGCAGCCCAGTCGGGCGAGACCGGCCCACCCATCGACCTCCTCGCCGAGCACCCCGGTACAGCGGCATGGCCACCGGCCGCCCGCGGAGACCTCGACACGGCCGTGAAGACCCTCGAACACACCGCCCCACCCCCCGGCACCACCACCGCCCCACCTCTCGGCACCGGCACCGGCATCTGTGACGCCACCGGCACCGGCACCGGCACCGGCACCGCCACCGCCACCGGCATCTGCGCCGGCACTGGCATCGGCATCTGTGACGGCACCGGCATATGCGCCGACTCGACCCTGGCCCCGCCGGAAGCGAGCCACGCACACACCGCCGGCTCCCGCACGGGCAACCACCCCTGCGCGGCCGACGCCCCCGACCCGGCCCCCGGCAACCTGGCCCCCGACGCCTATACCGCCTACGACGCCGTACGCCTCGGCGCTCCCCGGCACGCCGTCCGGCTTCTCCCCCCGGACGGCTCCTTCGCCCGGCACGCCCGCGCGCTCGCCGGGGGCGACGGCCCCGCGCTGGACCTGGCGGCCGCCGAACTGGAGGAGCGTGGATTCCTTCTCTTCGCGGCCGAGGCGTACGCGCAGGCGGTACGCGTCCACCGGGACGCCGGCGCGGCCCGCACCGCCCGGACGCGTGCCGTCGCCCTGGCCCGGCGCTGCCAGGGCGCCCGTACCCCGGCCCTGTCCGGTCTGGTCCTGGGCGAACTCACCGCCCGGCAGAGGCAGATCGTCACCCTCGCCGCGGCCGGCCTCAGCAACCGGCAGATCGCCGAACGCCTCACCCTGTCCGTCCGGACCGTCGGCAACCACCTCTACGGCGCCTACACCCGGCTCGGAGCCGGCGACCGCGGCGCCCTCCCGTGGCTGGTGGAACAGCCGGCCTGAACGGGCCGGGCCCAGCGCCGTCTCACGCCGCGCCGAACGCCGTGAACGCCCAGCCCGTCGCCTGGTGCACCGCGTCGTCCGGCAGTGCGGCACGGGCGTCCCGCAGCGCCTCGGCCAGGGAGAGTCCCGCGCTGACGCCCTTGTGCAGGGCCAGCATCAGCGGGACGACCGCCGCGTCGTTGACGGGTGCGCTGCTCGCCAGCACACCCGCCGTGCCCAGCGGCAGCAACGCCGTTACCAGGCCCAGGAGTTCGTCCGCGCCGACCGAGGCGAGCCGCGCGGTGTCGCAGCTGGAGAGGATGATCCGGTACGGGCTGCGGGCGAGCCGCTCGAAGTCATGGACGATCAGCGGCCCGTCCGCCATCCGCAGCGACGAGAACATCGGGCTGTCGCCGCGGAACGTGCCGTGCGCGGCGATGTGCGCCAGTGCGGCCCCGTCCAACTCCTGCAGCACACGCGCCACATGGGCGTCGGCCTGCTCCAGCACGATCGGCCTGCCGTACCGCCCGGCGACCTCCGGCACCTCCGCTCCGCCGGTCGCCAGCCCCGGGCCCCGTACGAGGACCTGCCGGCCGCCCACGGGCGGTTCGGTCTCCCGCGCGCGCAGCCAGCCGCTGGCCGACGGCGACACACTGACCACCCGCTCCCGCAGCGACGGCAGCAGCGCCCACGGCACCCGGTGCAGCCGGGCCGGCGGCACCACCACCAGAGGACCCGGGCCCAGGTGCCTCGCCGCCTCGCCGAGCAGCAGTTCCTCCAGCTTCCGCCCCGCCGCCTCCACCACCGGCAGCCGGCCCTCCGCGCCGGGGTGGGCCAGCCGCCGCAGCCCGGCCTGTACGTGTTCGGCCTCCCGCTCCGCCTCGGCGAGCAGCCCGCCCGCGAACCGGCGCACCCGCCCGCCCCCGCACAACAGCACCTGAACCCGCCCGTCCAGTACGGCCAGTTCGACCAGCCGCCCGTCGCCGAGCCGCTCCAGCAGCCGGCCCGCGTCGAACCGGTCGCCGCCGAACCGGTCGCCGCCCCAGGGCGTGACCCCGCGGATGTGCAGGGTCCGGGAACGGATCTCCCGCTCCAGACGCCGCTGTTCACGCTCCAGCGTCGGCACCGGCCGGCCCTCCATCCGGGCGGCCTCCGCGCGGGCGGCGATCACCCGGAAGGCGGTCATCCCGCTCAGCAGCGCAGGGTCGGCCGGCGGCCGGGTGGGCGGCGTCGACAGCGCCGTGGCCCGCCACCGCTCGCTCCACACCAGCAACTGCCGTGGCCCGCCCCGCTCCAGACTGACCTCCTGGGCCAGTGCGGCGAGTTCGGCGCCCTGCGCGGTGGCCCGGGCCCGCAGCTCCGAGGCGCCCAGTGTCGTCCGGTGGTCGTCGAGGACGTCGAGCCCGCGCCGGCAGGCCTCCAGCACGCCCCGGCCCGAGCCGGTGGCCCGCGCCCACAGCGCCTGGGCCGCCCAGCCCGTCATCCGGGCCAGCGGCGGCCCGCTGCGCCGGCTGCGGGCCGCGATCTGGAGATACCGTTCGGCGTCCGCGGTCCAGTTCAGGTCCAGTGCGATCCGCCCCGCCAGCAGCCAGGCCTCCGGTGCGGCCGGCGCCTGGAAGGCGGCCAGCCGTTCGGCGAGCCTGGCGGCGTCCGCGACCAGCCGCCCCGAGCCGCGTCCGGTGGCCACCCGCGCCTCGATCAGCACCAGCCGGGCGTGCGTCTCCCACCAGGTGCGCCGCTGGCCCGCGAAGAGCCGCTCGGCCACCGCCGCGCGCGCGATCGCCGTCCCCGGATCGCCCGCCAGCCGCGCCGCCCTCGCGGCCGTCAGCAGCAGTTCCGCCTTACGGGTGGACTGGCCTCCGATGCCGTCGAGGACCCCGATCGCCGCGTCCGCCTCGGCCAGCGCCTCCGGCGCGAGACCGGCGGCCATCAGGACCTCGCAGCGCCGGATGTTGAGCATGAACGTCGGCGTGCCGAGCTTGGCGTACCGCTCCTCCGCCTCGTCGAGGAGCCGCAGCGCGGCCGGCACGTCGCCGGAACGGAAGGCGGCCAGCCCCCGGCTCTCCACCGCGTCCGCCTTGTCGTGCTCCTGGCCGGTGGTGTCCCACAGCGCCTCGGCCGCCGTGAAGTCCGCCTCGGCTCGGTCCACCGCCCCGAGCGCCAGGTGCACGGTGGCGCGCAGGGTGAGGGCGCGCGCCGTCCAGATGACGTCGTCGGCCTGACGCAGCACGGGGATCGTCCGGCGTACGTCCTCCAGTGCCTCGCGGTGATGGCCGAGGACCCACAAGGAGTAGGCCCGCCGGTACATCACGCGCGCGCGGGTGTGACCGGTCCCGCGCTCGACCCCCCGCTCGAATGCGGCGAGCCCCTGCCGGGTGCGGCCCGCGTGCACCAGCGCCACGCCGAGCGTGCCGAGGACGTCCGCCTCCCGCTCGGCCGAGTCCGCGCGCGCCGCGAGGTCCCGGGCGCGCCGCAGATGGTCCAGGGCGAGACGCATGTCGCCCCAGTCCCGCTGCCAGATGCCGATCACCTGGTGGGCGACCGAGGCGTGCAACGGCGTCGGGTCGGTGCCGAGCACTCCTCGCGCCCGCGACAACGCGTCGCCCGGGGCGGCGAACACCATCGGCAGCAGTTCGAGAACCGAGTCGTTTCCCGCTGTCACTCCACGGATGGTAGTGCTCCGGCCGGCACCCCACACCGGTTCGGCACCGTATCCACCAGTAACAATTGGACGTCGTGTCAACGGACTCGGCATCGTGAGGGGCGCGTAACCGCAACCGCACCACCCCCATCCGCCGTCGCACCACCTGTATCAGACGGCCGTCCCGCGGGTCTTGCTGTCGACCACCGGCTGTAGGGGGAGGACACGCCATGGCACCACAGCGATTCCACGAGCAGTTCGACCACATCCAACGCTCGCTGCCCGACGTCCCGTTGGCGATGGGACCGGACGACTCCGCCGAGTTCATCTACGAGAAGGGCGTCGTCCTCGCACGCGACGGCGAGGAGGCCCGGGTCGTCGAGGACGCCGTCCGCTCGCACTTCACGGCGACCGAGGGCCTGGTCCCGGACCATGTGCGCCGGGCGGGCCCGGAGACCAACCGCTCGGGCATCACCCGCATCCGGGTCGGCGACGCCGGCGAGGGCGGACGGGGCGCCGACCACACCGTCGCGGGGGCCCTGCGCGCGCTGCGGGAGACGGAGGGCCGCGCGGGCCGCCGCCTGGTCAGCCGCAACCACCTGGTGTCGATCGCCGTCAACGCCTGCCCCGGCGACGAACCGGTGCCCGTCCCGCGCAGCGCCCGGCCCAACCCCGCCGCGGCACGGGCGGCCGACGCCGCGGAGGGGGGAGAGGGCGCGGACGCCGTCGGCGTGCTCGTCGTCGACACCGGCCTGACCCACGACTACCGCTCCTACCCGCTGCTGGCCCGCACCGAGGGCGACGCCCAGGTCAGGGAGACCGACGAGGACGGGATCCTCCAGCAGTACGTCGGCCACGGCACGTTCATCGCCGGGCTCGTCGCGGCCGTCGCGCCGAACACCGACGTCACCGTGCGGGGCACCCTCAACGACGCCGGCGCGATCCTGGAGTCCGAGTTCGGCGAGCGGCTCTTCGACGCCGTCGAGGGCGGCTGGCCCGACATCCTCAGCCTCTCCGCGGGCACCTCCAACGGCCGGGTGGACGGCCTGCTCGGCGTGGCCGCCTTCATGGAGGAACTCCAGTCCCAGGAAACCCTGTTGGTCGCGGCCGCCGGCAACAACGGCAGCGCCGTGCCCTTCTGGCCGGCCGCCTACGCCTCGCTGCCGGAGTACGCCGACGCGGTGCTGTCGGTGGGCGCGCTGCGCGGCGACGGCGAGTTCGGCGCCTGCTTCAGCAACCACGGCCCCTGGGTGAAGGTCTACGCCCCCGGCGAGCGCCTCACCGGCCCCCTCACCGGCTTCGGCACCCCCGTCCCGTACGTCTACCAGCACTCCACCTACGAGGCCTGCCGCTACGGCTTCACCTACTCCTGCACCTGCCGATCCCCGCGCCACGTCGGTGTGTTGAGCGAGGCGCAGCAGGTCACCCCGGGCAAGCCGGACCAGGTGATGTTCGAGGGACTGGCGTCCTGGAGCGGCACGTCCTTCGCGACCCCCCTGGTGGCCGGGCTGGTCGCGGCCTACATGACCGCGCACGGGGTGACCGATCCACGGGCCGCCGCCCGCCGGCTCCTCGCCACCGGTTCCGAGTTCGCGGAGGTGCGGGGCGCGCACGTACCGGCACTGCTTCCGCCCACCTGGCAACCGGCTCAGGCCGGTCCGGCGTGAGGGCGGCATGACGTCCGAGAGGGGCCCCGCCACGGCGTACGATGACAGGCCGTACACGAGGGGTGGGGCCGTGGACCGTACTGATGTCGGCGCGCTCGTCCAGTCCGCCGTCGACGGTGACACGGCGGCCTGGAAGGCGCTGGTGGACGGGCTGAGCCCATTGGTGTGGTCGGTCGTACGCGCGCATCGGCTCTCCGACGCCGACGGGCACGAGGTGTACCAGACCGTGTGGTTCCGCTTCGCCCAGCATCTCGGGCGGATCCGCGAGCCGCACAAGGCCGGTTCCTGGCTCGCGAGCACCGCGCGCAACGAGTGCCTGAAAGTGATCAAGAGTTTGCGGCGGCTGACCCCGACCGACGATCCCCTGCTGCTCGACCGGGCCAGCGAGGAGCTGACTCCCGAGCAGTCGGTCCTCGACTCGGAGGAGGCGGCCGCGCAGAGCGAGCGGGTGCGGTTCCTGTGGCAGGAGTTCGAGGCGCTCGGCGAGCGCTGCCGGCAGCTGCTGCGGGTCCTGATCGCCTCGCCGCCGCCCAGTTATCAGGAGGTGTCGGCCGCCCTGGGCATCGCCGTCGGCAGCATCGGACCGATGCGCCAGCGATGTCTGCGCCGCCTGCGCGCCCGACTCGACGCACGGGGAGCCCTGTGAACGGCATGAACGGTATGAACGACGACGAGCAGGACGACTTCTTCGGCGAAGTCCCCTTCGTCGACGAGGAGTTCGACCACGACCGGCTGGAGGAGGAACTCCGCCAGGCCGCCGCCATCCTGGACCCGGTGCCCGCCGAGCTGCGGCGGGCCGCCATCGAGGCCTACGCGCTGCACGACCTGGACGCGCGGATCGCCGAGCTGACCTTCGACTCGCTGGTCGACGCCATCCCGGTGCGGGGCGCGGTGGACGTGCCACGGATGCTGACGTTCCACACGGGTGGGCTGACGGTCGACGTCGAGGTGACCGACGAGGGGCTGATGGGTCAGCTGCTGCCGCCCCAGTCGGCCTCGATCGAGGTCCTGCACGGCCCCCGGGCGGGCGCCTCGCTCACCGCCGACGACATGGGCCGCTTCGCCTGCGACACGCCTCCGGGCGGCCCGTTCGCCCTGCGGCTGCACACCGGCGCGGAGGTGGTCGTGACGGAGTGGCTGCGCGCCTGAGCCCGAAGACGAGCGGGGCGGCTTCCGCGGCGCCGGACCCACGGCCGCCCGCCGCGAGCCGACCCGGCGGCCGCGACCGTGAGCCGCTGCCGCTGCCGCTGCCGCTGCCCCGGCCGTCCGCCGACGCGCCGACCAGCGCCTCGGCCGCTGCCCCGGCCGTCCGCCGGCGCGCCGACCAGCGCCTCGGCCGCTGCCCCGGCTGACGCGCCGACCAGAGGCGTGGCGACCAGGACTCGGCCGCAGCCCCGGCGGCGGATCGACGCCCGCTCGCCGACCAGGCTTCGGCCGCAGCCCCGGCGGCGGATCGACGCCCGCTCGCCGACCAGGCTTCGGCCGTTGCCCCGGCGGCCCGTCCACCGGCGTGCCCACCAGCGCCTCGGGGCCCGGCCCGGTCGGCGTGGCGGTCTTCCCGGTCGTGCCGTCCACCCCAGCCGGGTTTCGGCGGTCCGGCCGGAGGTCAGCCGGTGACGGTGTCCACGAGGGCCGCGAGCGCCGAGGCGAGCCGGGTGAGTCCCGGCCCGGCCGGTCCGCCCGGCTCGGTCATGTACGTGTCCCGCCGGATCTCGACCATGAGCGCGCTCACCCGCGGCTCCTTCCCGTAGTGCTCCAGGGGCACATAGGCCCCGGCGAACGGGCTGTCGAGCCCGATTTCCCCCACCGCCTCCCCGAACGCCTTCCGGGCGGCGGCGAGCAGTTCGGGCGGGGTGTGGAAGGCGTCGGTGCCGAGGCAGACCGGCGGCCGCGGCCCCTCGCCGTGCAGCTCGTAGGGCAGCGGCTCGGTCGGGTAGGAGTGCACATCGACGACCACGGCCCGTCCGACGGCCGCCAGCCGCTCGGCGACGGCGTCGGTCATCGCCTGCGCGTACGGCCGGAAGTAGCGGGCGACGAGCGGCTCGGGATCGGTCTCCCGCGGCCGCAGCACCTCGCGGTGCGTGGTGCGCGTGTACACGGCCCCCATGCCGACGGCCAGCATCTCCTCGCGCTCGTCCGGGAACCGCTCCGGATCGACGACCAGCCGCGACAGCCGGTTCACGAACCGCCAGGGCGTGACTGACGCCAGCCGCGCCGCCGCCTCGGCGATCTCCGCGGTGTGCGAGTCGGTGATGTGGTCCAGTTCCCGCTCCAGCGCCCCGTCGTCCAGCACGATGCCCGCCCGCACCCCGGCCGGTATCTCCCGCGCCGAGTGCGGCACATGAAGGATCACCGGCGAGTCGGCGGCGCCGGGGACGAAGGAGAAGGACGGTGCGGCAGGGGTCACGAGGCTGCTCCGGACGTTGTCGATGGCGTGGCGCATGATCAAGATGCCATACCGGCACGTCGGAGCGACCCGCACGGTCGGCAGGGGGAGGTGGGCGCGGTCGCGGGTGGGACCGGGCCGGCCGCGTCGGGGTCCAGGGGGGGCGTCGGACGCACGGCCGCCCCGGCCGGGTAGGTCCGGTCGGGGCGGAGGTGGGTGCTGCGGTGCGTCAGCTCAGGGACGCCAGGGCCTCGTTCCAGGTGGTCGACGGGCGCATGAACGCCGCCGCCTTCGCCGGGTCGGGCTGGTAGTAGCCGCCGATGTCGGCAGGCCGGCCCTGGACGGCGAGCAGCTCGTCGACGATGGCCTGCTCGTTCGTGGCGAGCGTCTCGGCGAGCGGGGCGAAGGCCTTCGCCAGCTCCGCGTCGTCGGTCTGCTGAGCCAGCTCCTGCGCCCAGTACAGGGACAGGTAGAAGTGGCTGCCGCGGTTGTCGATGCCGCCGACGCGACGGGTCGGGGACTTGTCCTCGTTCAGGAAGGTCGCCGTGGCGCGGTCGAGCGTGTCGGCGAGGATCTTGGCGCGGGTGTTGCCGGTGAAGTCGGCGTACTGCTCGAGGGAGGGCACGAGGGCGAAGAACTCGCCCAGCGAGTCCCAGCGCAGGTAGTTCTCCTTCACCAGCTGCTGGACGTGCTTCGGCGCGGAGCCGCCGGCGCCCGTCTCGAACAGACCGCCGCCCGCCATCAGCGGGACGACCGACAGCATCTTGGCGCTGGTGCCCAGCTCCAGGATCGGGAACAGGTCGGTCAGGTAGTCACGCAGGACGTTGCCGGTCACCGAGATGGTGTTCTCGCCGCGGCGGATGCGCTCCACCGACAGCTTGGTGGCCTCGACCGGAGCGAGGACACGGATGTCCAGGCCCTCGGTGTCGTGCTCCGGCAGGTACGCCTCGACCTTGGCGATCAGGTTGGCGTCGTGGGCGCGGGTCGCGTCCAGCCAGAAGACGGCCGGGTCGCCGGTGGCGCGGGCGCGGGTGACGGCCAGCTTCACCCAGTCCTTGATCGGCGCGTCCTTGGTCTGGCAGGCGCGGAAGATGTCGCCGGCGGAGACCGTCTGCTCGATCACGACGTTGCCGGCCTGGTCGACGAGGCGGACCGTGCCGGTGGCCGGGATCTCGAAGGTCTTGTCGTGGCTGCCGTACTCCTCGGCCTTCTGCGCCATGAGACCGACGTTCGGGACGGAGCCCATGGTCGACGGGTCGTAGGCGCCGTTGGCGCGGCAGTCGTCGAGTACGGCCTGGTAGACGCCGGAGTAGGAGGAGTCCGGCAGCACCGCGAGGGTGTCGGCCTCCTGGCCGTCCGGGCCCCACATGTGGCCGGAGGTGCGGATCATGGCCGGCATCGAGGCGTCGACGATCACGTCGGACGGCACGTGCAGGTTGGTGATGCCCTTGTCGGAGTCGACCATGGCCAGCTCCGGGCCCTCGGCGAGCTCCGCGTCGAAGGAGGCCTTGATCTCGGCGCCCTCCGGCAGGGACTCCAGGCCCTTGTAGATGCCGCCCAGACCGTCGTTCGGGGTCAGGCCGGCCGCGGCGAGCGCCTGGCCGTACTGCGCGAAGGTCTTCGGGAAGAAGGCGCGCACCACGTGACCGAAGATGATCGGGTCGGAGACCTTCATCATCGTGGCCTTGAGGTGCACGGAGAACAGCACGCCCTCGGCCTTGGCCCGGGCGATCTGCGCGGTGAGGAACTCGCGCAGCGGCGCGACGTGCAGGACGGAGGCGTCGACGACCTCGCCCGCGAGGACCGGTACCGACTCGCGCAGCACCTTGGTGGAGCCGTCGTCGCCGACCAGCTCGATCCGCAGGGATCCGGCCTCGGAGATCACGACCGACTTCTCGGTGGAGCGGAAGTCGTTCTCGCCCATGGTCGCGACGTTGGTCTTCGACTCCGACGACCAGGCGCCCATGCGGTGCGGGTGGGTCTTCGCGTACTTCTTGACCGACGCGGGGGCGCGGCGGTCGGAGTTGCCCTCGCGCAGGACCGGGTTCACGGCGGAGCCCTTGACCTTGTCGTAGCGGGCCTGGATGTCCCGCTCCTCGTCGGTCTTCGGGTCGTCCGGGTAGGCCGGCAGCGCGTAGCCCTGGGCCTGGAGCTCGGCGACCGCGGCCTTGAGCTGCGGGATCGACGCCGAGATGTTCGGCAGCTTGATGATGTTGGCTTCGGGCGTCTTGGCCAGCTCACCGAGCTCGCTCAGCGCGTCCGGGATCCGCTGGTCCTCGGTCAGGTACTCCGGGAACAGGGCGATGATCCGCCCGGCCAGGGAGATGTCCCGCGTCTGGACGGCGACACCCGCCTGCGAGGCGTACGCCTGGACCACCGGCAGGAAGGAATACGTCGCCAGGGCCGGGGCCTCGTCAGTGTGCGTATAGATGATGGTCGAGTCAGTCACCGGGTGCTCCGCTCCACGTCTGCAACATTGCTCGACATCAAGATATCTCGTGACCGGGTTCGGCTCGACAGGGGTCTCCTCCAACTTCGGCATGTACATGTTTCCTTTACGGGGCAACCGAAGCTCCGCTTTTCGTAGTCATGGAGGTAGATCGTCGACCTGATCCGACGGCCGGACCGACCACCCGGCCGCCCGAGCGAAAGCGGACCATGAGATATCGCAGCAGAGTGACGGCCCCGGCGGCCGCGCTGATCGGCACGGCAGCAGCAGTCCTGGCCGGGGGAAACACGGCGTACGCGGACCCGAAGCCCGATGACGCCCCGGGTCCCGAGACCCTCGGCGACCCCGTCTTCCCGGCTCTGGGCAATGACGGCTACCGCGTCGACGCCTACCACCTCGACTTCTCCTACGACCACTCGACCACGCTGGTCGACGCCACGGCGACCCTGGAGCTGCGCACCGCCCAGGCCCTCACCCGGCTCTCGCTGGACGCCCTGGGCCTGGACATACGCACGGTCCACGTCGACGGCCGCACGGCCACCTTCGAACAGGTGGACGAAAAGCTGCGGATCACCCCCGCCCGGCCGCTGCCCGCCCGGGCCCGGGTCACCGTGTGCGTGACCTACACGGCGGACCCGCGCCGTGCGCTCGCCCACACCGCGTGGGTCCCGACGGCGGACGGGTTCGCGATCTGTCCCCAGCCGGACTCGGCGCACACCGTCTTCCCCTGCAACGACCATCCGTCGGACAAGGCGGACTTCACCTTCCGCATCACCGTCCCCGCCACCCTGCGCGCCGTCGCCGGCGGCTCGCTCGTGTGCACCGAGGACCTGGCCGGCGACCGGACCGCGTACACCTACCGCTCCCGCTCGCCGATCGCCACCGAACTGGTGCAGATCACGGTCGGCGACTACGTCGTCAAGGAGCGGAGCGGCCCGCACGGACTGCCCCTGCGCGACGTCGTCCCGACCGCGCGGGCCGAGGCCCTGGAGCCCGCCCTCGCGCTCACCCCCGGCCTGGTCGAGTGGCTCGAGGCACGGCTGGGCGCCTACCCCTTCGAGACGTACGGACTGCTGCCCTGCAACTCCGACGACCCGAACGCCTTCGACTTCACGGGCCTGGAGACCCAGACCCTCACCCTGTACAAGCCGAACTACCTGCTCCAGGCGGAGCCGAAGATCGGCTCGCACATGATGCACGAGCTGGTCCATTCCTACTTCGGCAACAGTGTCAGCCCCGCCACCTGGGCCGACCTGTGGCTCAACGAGGGCCACGCCGACTTCTACGGGCTGCTGTACCGCTACGAGCGGGGCTGGCCGGACTCTCTGGGCCTGACCACTTTCGAGGCCCGGATGAAGGACACCTACGCGCGCGGCGACCAGTGGCGCAAGACCTCCGGCCCGGTCGCCGCGCCGAACGCGGCCAACCTCTTCGACAGCCAGCGCTACCTGGGCGGCGTCCTCGTCCTGTACGCACTGCGGCAGCTCATCGGCGAGGACGCCTTCCACACGGTCGAGCGGACCTTCCTGGCCCGCCACCGCAACTCCTCGGCGTCGACGGAGGACTACATCGCCCTCGCCTCGCACACCTGCGGCCAGGACGTGTCCGGCTTCCTGCGGGACTGGCTGTACGGCACGACGACACCGAGGATGCCCGGCCATCCGGACTGGACGGTCACTCCGGTGACGCCGTCCCTCACCGCCCCGCGCCGGCAGGCGGGCGGGCGCTGGCACGAGAACTCGGCCACGCTCTGACCCGGCGGCCGGCGCCGTCGGCCGCCGTCAGTCGTGCAGGGCGGTCAGCCCGCCCTGCACGATGTCGTCGCCGGTCCGCTGCTGCGGGATGACGACCGTGCCCGACTGCAACGCCACCGTGCGGGCCGGCGCCGGGATGCGGATGCCTTCCTCGCGGTAGCGGCGGTGCAGCCGCTTGATGAACTCGTGCTTGATCCGGTACTGGTCGCTGAACTCGCCGACGCCCAGGATCACCGTGAAGCCGATCCGCGAGTCGCCGAAGGTGTGGAAGCGGATGGCGGGTTCGTGGTCCGGGAGGGCGCCGTCGACGCCCGCCATGACCTCCGCGATGACCTCCGAGGTCACCCGCTCCACATGCTCCAGGTCGCTGTCGTAGGCGACACCCACCTGCACCAGGATCGTCAACTGCTGCTCGGGACGCATGTAGTTGGTCATGTTCGACTTGGCGAGCTGCCCGTTGGGGATGACGACGAGGTTGTTGGAGAGGGCGCGCACGGTCGTCTGACGCCAGTTGATGTCCTCGACATAGCCCTCCTCGCCGCTGCTCAGCTTGATGTAGTCACCGGGCTGGACGGTCTTGGAGGCGAGGATGTGGATGCCCGCGAACAGGTTGGCGAGGGTGTCCTGGAGGGCCAGCGCGACGGCCAGACCGCCGACGCCCAGGGCGGTGAGCAGCGGGGCTATGGAGATGCCCAGCGTCTGGAGCACCACCAGGAAGCCGATCGCCAGGACCAGGATCCGGGTGATGTTCACGAAGATCGTGGCCGACCCGGCGACTCCGGAGCGCGAGGAGGTCACCGACTGCACGAGCCCGGCGACGACCCGCGCCGCCGACACGGTCACCACGAAGATCAGCAGCACCGTCAGACACTGGTTGACGGTGTGCTGGACGGCCTTCGTCAGCGGCAGCACCGCGGCCCCGGCCGCCGCGCCGGCGGCGATCATCGACCACGGCACCACGGTGCGCAGCGCGTCCACGACGACGTCGTCGCCGCTCCACCTCGTGCGCTTGGCGTGCTTCGCCAGCCAGCGCAGCAGCGCGCGGGACAGGAAGGCGGCCAACAGGCCGGTGGCCAGGGCGATTCCGGCGATGGCTCCGTCGTCCAGGGTCAGGGCGCGGTTCACCGGTCACCTCCGGGAAGTCGATCCGCGGCACGCAGGGCCGCCGACGGCCGGATGTGAAGTCTCGTCACGATGTCACCTGTTCGGTTCCGGGGTGTGCGGTCGCGCCTGCCGTTCGCGGAGCGGGCGCGACCGCTCATCCTGCCGTATCCGGCACGGGAGTTCGTACCCGAGGATCCGGTCGCGGTGGCGGGATCCCGCAGCTCAGACGATTCCCTCGGCCAGTTCGGCCTGCTCGCGGTCCGATCCGTAGGCCGCGGTGGTGGGCGTCCCGTACGAACGGCGGGCCACGAACCACCACACCGTGGCGAGGAGCAGTACGACGGCCAGGGCCACGGACGCGTAGTTCATCGTGTCCACCGTCACCGGCGACGACTGGGGCAGGCAGAACAGCACCGTCACACAGGCCACCCACGCCACGGCGACCCACCCGATCGGGCGGCTCCAGCGGCCGAGATGCCACGGACCCGGCTGGAAACGGTCCCCGGCGCGCAGCCGCAGCAGCACCGGGATGGCGTACGCGGGGGTGATGCCGATGACGTTGATGGCGGTGACCGCGCCGTACGCCGTCGCCGAGTACAGGGACGGCAGGGCGAGCAGACCCGCGACCACCACCGACAGCCACACGGCAGCGACCGGGGTCTGGGTACGGCTGCTGACCCTGCGCCACAGATCCGAGCCCGGCAGGGCCCGGTCCCGGCTGAACGCGAAGACCATGCGGCTGGCGGCGGCGACCTCGGCGTTCCCGCAGAACAGCTGGGCGGTGATCACCACGACGAGCAGCGCGCTCGCGCCGTCCGTGCCCAGCCCGTCGAGGAGGATCTGCGCGGGCGGCACGCCGGTGCCGGTGGCGCGGGTGGCGGCGTAGTCCTGGATGGCGAAGGTCAGCCCCGCCAGCAGCGCGAAGCCCGCGATCCACGACACCCAGATGGAGCGCACGATGCCCTTGGCCGCCGACACCGAGGCGTTGGAGGTCTCCTCGGAGAGATGCGCCGAGGCGTCGTAGCCGGAGAACGTGTACTGGGCCAGCAGCAGCCCGATCGCGGCCACGTACACCGGGTTGTGCCAGCCGGTGTCGTTGACGAACTCGGTGAACACGAACGACGGCGACCGGTGGTGGTCGGGGACGATCCACAGGGCGCCGACGATCAGCGCCACCCCCGCCAGGTGCCACCAGACGGAGACGGAGTTGAGGACGCTGACCAGGCGGACGCCGAACAGGTTCAGCACGGCGTGCAGCAGCAGGATCGCCACGAAGATCAGCATCGTCTTCTGTGGCGTCGGCTCGAAGCCCCAGCGGAGATTGGCGAACGCGCCCGCGAACAGCGCGGCGCCGTAGTCGATGCCGGCGATCGCGCCGAGCAGCCCGAGCAGGTTCAGCCAGCCGGTGTACCAGCCCCAGCGCCGTCCGCCGAGCCGGTCGGCCATGTAGTACAGGGCGCCGGACGTCGGATAGGCGCTGGTGACCTCGGCCAGCGCGAGCCCGACGCACAGCACGAACAGGCCGACGCCCGCCCAGCCCCAGAGCATCACCGCGGGGCCGCCCGCGCCCATGCCGAAGCCGTACAGGGTCATGCAGCCGGACAGGACCGAGATCACGGAGAAGCTGATCGCGAAGTTGCCGAATCCGCCCATCCGACGGGCCAGCACCGGCCGGTAACCGAGTTCGCGCAGCCGCTGTTCCTCGTCGGGACGGGGCACGGCGGGGTTCGCGGGTACGGCGGGCAGAGCCGCAGGGTCGGGGACGCTGGACATGACAAACCTCCGAAGAGAGAAGGGCCACGAGGGGAGCACGGGGGAGTACCGGGGAGTACGAGTGAGGGGGAGGGGAGGGGAGGGTGGCGGGTGAGGGGACCCGGACGGCGTCAGGAACCGGGCCTTTGTGCCCCGGGCCGGCTGCGCGTGCGGGCCTGGAGGAACACCCGCACGGCCTCCGCGTGATCGCCCGGGGCCGGGGCGCGGTACGCCCAGGGCAGCGGCGTGCAGTACGGTCCGATCGCGTCGAACACCTCGGCCGCGTCGGCGAAGCGGAGCGCTCCCCACAGGGCGTGCGCCAGGTGGTTGAGGTCGAGCGGCGAGCGTTCGGCGGGACCGGCGCGGTCGAACCACCCCTCCCGCGCCCGCAGCGCCTCCCGGGTCGCGTCCTCGGCCACCCAGTGCAGGTCGAGGGCGGCGTCGCGGCCGGCGCCGCGCCGGTAGCGCTCGGCCCGGACGTAGAGCGGCAGGACGTGCAGCGCGGAACCCGGCGGGGCGGTGCCCGCGACCAGGTGCGCGAAGCCCGCCGCCTCGGCCAGCCGCCCGGAACTCGCCCGCGTGTACAGGAACTGGAGCATGCGGTGGTGCGCCTCGCGGTTGTGCGGGTCACGGCGGCCGGCCTCGTCGAGCAGACCCCACGGGCCCGGCGGGAGGGTCGGCTCGGGCGGCGCCGCCCGGTGCTCCTCCCACAGCAGCTCGCGGTCCAGCTGGGCCAGCGCCAGCAGGCACACCCACGGCACCGGGTCCGGCGGCGCGGTCCGGGCCGCGGACTGGCTCAGGTCCCAGGCCTCGATCCACAGTTCGTGCGTACGGAGGTGGCGCTCGCGGTGCGCCCGCAGCGCCCGCTCGACGGCCACCCGGGCCTGCATCACCGTGGCCGGCACGCTGTGCGGCTCCTCGGCGAGCCAGGCCCGCACCACGTCCGTCCCGGCCGCCGCCGCGGCCAGCACCTGGGTGCGCCGCGTCCACTGGCACCAGGCCGTGGTGCGCTCCAGCAGGAGGCGCATCGACAGCCAGCGGCCGGTGCGCACCTCCTGGAGAGCGGCCCGCAGATCGCCGTCGTGCCCGGCGGGGTCGTAGGCCGGCCGTGCTCCGTCTCTGGCCATCAGCCACCCGCCCGCGGGCGTGGCACCGGCACGACGGCAGGGTGGAGTAACAACAGCCCTCCTCGGGGCGGCGGATGGAGTGGCGGGTGAGGGGATCGCGTCGGTCGGCCGTCACTATAGGGGCGCGGGAAACGCATCACACTCGTTTCCCGCTCGATCCAACCGACCTTTTGAACAACATAATTGACTGGCCATCAGCCAGTGAACGAAGAGCAGGTCGCCGCTGGTCGGGGGCCTCTTGACGCGACCCGTGGGCCGACGGCAGGCTGTCGCCCGGTGATCACCCGAACCGATCACCGAGGGGAGGGCACGATGACGGGTCCGGTACTCGCCGTCGACCAGGGCACCTCCGGCACCAAGGCCCTGGTGATCTGTCCCGAACGCGGCGTGATCGGCGCCGGCTTCGCCGCCGTGCACCCCTGCTACCCGTCCGGCGGCCTGGCCGAGGCCGACCCCGACGCGCTGTACGACTCGGTCGTCGCCGCCGGCCGCCAGGCGCTGGCCGAGGCCCGCGAACCCGTGGTGGCGCTCGGTCTCGCCAACCAGGGCGAGACCGTCCTCGCCTGGGACCCGGCCACGGGCCGCCCGCTCACCGACGCCCTCGTCTGGCAGGACCGCAGGGCCGCCTCCGTGTGCGCCGGACTGGAGCCGCACGCCGACGAGTTGCGCCGGCTCACCGGGCTGCCCCTGGACCCGTACTTCGCGGCCCCCAAGATGGCCTGGATACGACGGCACCTCACCACCGAGGGGGTCGTCACCACCAGCGACGCCTGGCTCGTCCACCGGCTCACCGGCGCCTATGTCACCGACGCCGCCACCGCGGGCCGCACCCAGTTGCTCGACCTGGACCGCTCGCAGTGGTCGCCGCGCGCCCTCGACCTCTACGGACTGTCCGGCGAACGGCTCCCGGACATCGTCGACAACGCCCGACCGGTGGGCACGACCCGCGCGTTCGGCCCGGAGATCCCGCTCACCGGCCTCGTCGTCGACCAGCAGGCAGCCCTGCTCGCCCAACGCGTCACCACGCCCGGCGTCGTCAAGTGCACCTACGGCACCGGGGCGTTCCTCCTCGCCCCCACCGGTGGCACGGCCCGCCGCAGCACCTCCGGGCTGGTCGGCTGCGTGGCCTGGCGGCTCGACGGACGCACCGCCTACTGTCTCGACGGCCAGGTGTACACCGCCGCCTCCGCCGTCCGCTGGCTCTCCGGCCTCGGTGTCATCCAGGGCGCCGCCGACCTCGACACCGTCGGCGCCACCGTGCCCGACAGCGGCGGCGTCACCTTCGTCCCCGCCCTCGCCGGACTCGCCGCCCCCTGGTGGCGCGGCGACCTGCGCGGCTCCCTCACCGGACTCGGCCTGGACACCACCCCGGGGCACCTGGTGCGCGCCCTGTGCGAGGGACTGGCCGCACAGATCGTTCAACTGGCCGAGGCCGCGGCGGCCGACCTCGGCAGGCCCGTGTCGACTCTGCGGGTCGACGGCGGCCTGACCCGCTCGGCCCTGCTCATGCAGACCCAGGCCGACCTGGCGCAGTGTCCCGTCGAGGTGTCCCCGCTGTCCGATGCGACGGCCCTCGGCGCGGGCGCCCTGGCCCGCCTCGGCGCCACCCCCGGTCTGAGCGTCGCCGACGCGCTGCCCGACGGCAGGCCCTCGGCCGTGTACGAGCCCCGCATCCCGGCGGCCGAGGCGGCGCGGCGGCTGGGCGAGTTCCGTGCTGCCGTGGGCGCGTTGCTGGAGCGGGAGCCGGCATGACGGTGACCACCGAGGGGCCGCTGCCCACGACGCCGTACGACGTCGCGATCGTGGGCGCCGGAGTCGTCGGCTGCGCCGTCGCCCGCGAACTGGCCCGCCGGCCCCGCCTCAAGGTCGCCCTCGTCGAGGCCCAGGACGACATCGGCCAGGGCACGTCCAAGGCCAACACCGCGATCCTGCACACCGGTTTCGACGCGGTCCCCGGCTCGCTGGAGGCCCGCCTGGTCCGCGAGGGCGCCGCCCTCCTCGCCGCCTACGCCGCGGAGTCCGGCATCCCCGTCGAGCCGGTCGGCGCGCTGCTCGTGGCCTGGGACGAGGAGCAGCTCGCCGCACTGCCCCGGCTGGCGGAGAAGGCGGAACGCAACGAGTACAAGGACGCCCGCCTGATCGGGACCGCCGAACTGTACGCGCGTGAACCGCACCTGGGGCCCGGCGCGCTCGGCGCCCTGCACGTGCCCGGCGAGAGCGTCGTCTGCCCCTGGACGACCCCGCTGGCGTACGCCACCCAGGCCGTGCGGCACGGCGTGGACCTGCACCTCCACGCCCGTGTCCGACAGGTGGACCGGCAGGGCGACACACACGTGATCGGCACCGCCCGGGGCGCCCTGCGCGCCCGCTTCCTCGTCAACGCGGCCGGTCTGCACGCCGACGCGCTCGACCGGCTGCTCGGCCACCACGACTTCACCGTCGTCCCGCGCCGCGGCCAGCTCATCGTCTTCGACAAGTTCGCCCGCGATCTCGTCCACCACATCCTGCTGCCCGTGCCCACGGCCCTGGGCAAGGGCGTCCTGGTCGCACCCACCGTGTACGGCAACGTCCTGCTCGGCCCCACCGCCGAGGACCTGGACGACAAACGGGCCACGCACTCCACGGCCGACGGCCTCGCGGGACTGCGCGCGCAGGGCGGCCGCATCCTGCCCGGGCTCCTCGACGAGGAGGTCACCGCCGTCTACGCGGGACTGCGCGCCGCCACCGAGCACGACGACTACCGCATCACCGCCCACCCCGGTCAGGCCTGTGTCACCGTCGGCGGGATCCGCTCCACCGGCCTGACGGCGTCCCTCGCCATCGCCGCCCACGTCGTCGGGCTGCTCGAGACCGAGACCGGCCTCGACCCGGGGCCGGTGCGCGAACTGCGACCCGTCCGGAGGAACCGGCAGCCGACCGGCCCCGAGTACGGCATCCTCGTCTGCCACTGCGAACGCGTCTCCCGGGGCGAGATCCGGGACGCCCTGGCCCATCCGATCCCGCCGCGCACCCTCGACGGACTGCGCCGCCGCACCCGGGCCCGCGCGGGCCGCTGCCAGGGGTTCCACTGCGGGGCGGCCGTGCGGGCCCTGCTGGAGGAGGCGCGGGAATGAGCGGAGTACGCCGGGTCGACGTCCTGGTCGTCGGCGCGGGCCCCGCGGGCCTCGCGGCCGCCGCCCGGCTCGCCGCCGCCGGGGCGGGCCGCGTCGAGATCGTGGACCGCGAGACACGGGCCGGGGGAGCGCCGCGGCACTGCGCGCACGGCGGTTACGGCACCCTGCTGCGTCCTCTCACCGGCCCCGCGTACGCCCGGCTGCTGGTCGCCGCGACCCGGCAGGCCGGGGCGACCGTCCGCACCGGTGTGACGGCCCTCGCCTGGGCCGGCCCGCTGGCCCTGCACACCCTCGGCGCCGAGGGACCCGGGACCATCACCGCACGGGCGGTCGTCCTGGCCACCGGCGCCCGCGAACGCCCCCGGGCGGCCCGGCTGGTGCCCGGCACCCGCCCGGCCGGCGTCTACACCACCGGTGAACTCCAGCAGGCCGTACACCTCTACGGGCAGCGGATCGGTACGCGCGCGGTGGTGGTCGGCGCGCAGGACGTCTCGTACGCCGCCGCCGACACCGTACGGGCCGCCGGCGCCACGGTCGTGGCGATGCTCACCGACCTGCCCGGCCCGCAGACCACCGCGGCCCGGGCCGCCGGCTCCCGGCTGCGCCACGGCACCGCGCTCCTCACCGGCACCACGGTCGTCGAACTGCTGGGCCACGGACGTCTGTCGGGAGTGCGGGTGCGGCACCGCGACGGCCGTACGGCCGTACTGCCCTGTGACACCGTCGTCTTCACCGGCGACTTCGTCCCCGACCACGAACTGGCCCGGCGGGGCGGACTCGTCCTGGACCCCGGCACCCGCGGCCCCGCCGTCGACGGCGCCCTGCGCACCTCGCGCCCCGGTGTCTTCGCCGTCGGCAGCGTGCTGCACGCCGTGGAGAGCGCGGCGACCGCGGCCCGTGAGGGCACCCATGCCGCCGGTGCCGTCCTCGACCACCTCGCGGACGCCTACCACCCCTCGGGCGCCGGTCACCCCTCGGACGCCGGTCACCCCTCGGGCGCCGGTCACCCCTCGGGCGCCGGTCACCCCTGGGGCGCCGGCCACCCCTCGGACGCCGGTCACCCCTGCGGTGCCGACCGAGCCGACGTCGTCCCGCTCCTCGTGGACCCGCCCCTGCGCTGGATCGCCCCGAACCGTGTCACCCCGGCCGACCGTCTCCCCTACGTCCTGCGCACCGCGACGAGACTGACCCGCCCGGTCCTGCGCGTCACCCAGAGCGGGCGCGTGCTGCACCAGGAACGGCTGTGGACGACCGTCCTGCCGAACCGCACCCTGCGCCTGCCGGCCGGCTGGACGCACCGGGTCGACCCGCGGGACGGTCCCGTCCACGTGGGAGTCCGGCCCTGAGGCGCCCGAGGAGTCCGGCCCTGAGGCGCCCGAGGCCCGGCGGGTGCCTCAGATGACCTTCATCCGTACCAGCGCGCCGAGCGTCAGCGCCCCCGGCACCAGCGGCAGCCACACCGTGATGATCCGGTAGCCGAGCACCACGGCCGTGGCCAACGCCACCGGCCCGCCCGCCGCCACCAGTGCCACGACCAGCGCCGCCTCCACCGAGCCGATCCCGCCCGGCGTCGGGACCAGCGCGACCGCCACCGTCGCCGCCAGGTACGCGACCGCCATGTGCGCCACCGGCACCGGCAGCCCCAACGCCTGCCCCACCGCGGCCAGGCCACCCGCCTGGAGCACCGGGAACGCCAGCGAGCCGCCCCACAGGGCCAGTGCCCGGGACGGACGGGAGTGCACCGAGCGCGCCTCGCCGAGCGCGGTACGCAGGAAGGAGCACACCGCCGACCGCAGCCGCCGTACGAGGGCGAGCGCGCCCGCGACCACCAGCACGGCGGCCCCGAGGGCGCCCAGCAGCGGGCCGAGCGCCCCGCCGGGCAGCAGGGAGCCGAGCCGTAGCGCGTCGGGGAAGACGAGCAGCAGCACGGTCAGCAGGCCCACCCGGGCCACGCCCTCCGCCAGCAGATACAGCGCGAGGGCCGCGGAGGAGCGGGCCAGGGGAACCCCGCACACGGTCATGAACCGCAGGTTGACCG
This sequence comes from Streptomyces sp. NPDC060002, assembly GCF_042737245.1. Taxonomy (NCBI): domain Bacteria; kingdom Bacillati; phylum Actinomycetota; class Actinomycetes; order Kitasatosporales; family Streptomycetaceae; genus Streptomyces; species Streptomyces sp. NPDC060002. The sequence goes on along the minus strand of NZ_JBHWUW010000001.1, from coordinate 369,065 downwards.
CGCTCGCGCCCAGCCCCGTCGGCAGCAGGTGGTTGGCCGCGCCCGCCGCGAACTGCGCGGCCAGCAGCCGCCGTCCGGGCAGCCGCTCCACCACCGCGCCCTGCCGGGTGACGGCCGCCGCCACCCAGGTCAGGCAGGTCGCTCCCAGCGCGGCCAGCAGCCAGGGCCACTCCGCGCTCCGCAACTGTGCGAAGCCCTCGACGAGAACGGACCGGTGCCGCACCGCGACCACGGTGACGAGCAGGAGCGGAAGCAGACACAGGAGCTGCCGCACCGGCACCCGCCGGGCCGGCCTGCCTGGGGGAAGGGGAACGGGAACCGCTGTCACACTCGGAGAGGTTCTCCGCACGGCGCCAACTGCGGGTTGCGGAAGCGGGGACGGAACATTACGTACGGTCATCGGGTCCTTCGTCTGATCCTCTGCCTGAACCGCTGTCTGATCCCTCGGCCGATCCCTTGTCCGATCCCTTGTCGTCGAGGATGCGGGGAGAAGGTTGACCTCAAGGTTGCTTGAGGTCCTACGGTCGCTCCCATGAGCATGGAGAGCACCGCCTGGACGCAGCTTTACAGCGTCATGCACGCCCAGCAGGAACGCCGCCCCTTCGACCGGGTGACATTGCGCCGCATCGGCGCATTCGCCCGCCCGCACCGCCGCCGGATCGCGCTGTTCGTGCTGCTGGGGGTGGGGGGCCGCCGGGGGGCGGGGGGCCCCCCCCCCCCCCCCCGGGGGGGGGGGGGCGCGGCCGGGGGGGACGGCGGC
>NZ_JBHWUW010000001.1:254539-368295 GCF_042737245.1 Streptomyces sp. NPDC060002 | reverse complement strand
TTGTGGGCGCGCCCGCCGGGCCCCGCCCCGCCGGCGGGGGGGGGGGGGGGGGGGGTGGGGGGGGGGGGGGGGGGGGCGCGGGCCCCCCCCCCCCCCCCCCACCCCCGTCCTCGCCGGGCGGGTCGTCGACGCGATCGTGTCGCACGGCGACGCCGACGCGGTCGTCCGCCTGGCGCTGCTCATCGCGGTCATCGCGGTGCTGGAGGCGGCGCTCGGCATCCTGGGCAGGAGGCTCTCGGCGACGCTGGGGGAGGGCCTCATCCTCGATCTGCGCACGGCCGTGTTCGATCATGTGCAGCGGATGCCGGTCGCGTTCTTCACACGTACCCGTACGGGAGCGCTCGTCTCCCGACTCAACAACGACGTGATCGGCGCCCAGCGCGCCTTCAGCAACACCCTCTCCGGAGTGGTCTCCAACCTGGTCACCCTGGTGCTCACCCTCGCCGTCATGCTCACCCTGTCCTGGCAGATCACGCTGCTCGCACTGGCGCTGCTGCCGGTGTTCGTGCTCCCGGCCCGGCGCATGGGCAGCCGGATGGCGGGCATGCAGCGCGAGGCGGCCACGCTCAACGCGGCGATGGGCACCCGGATGACCGAGCGCTTCTCCGCACCCGGCGCCACGCTGGTCAAACTGTTCGGCCGGCCCGAGGAGGAGTCGGCGGAGTTCGCGGCCCGGGCCGCCCACGTCCGGGACATCGGCGTCCGCACGGCCACCGCCCAGTCGGTGTTCATCACCGCCCTGACCCTCGTCTCCGCCCTGGCCCTCGCCCTCGTCTACGGCCTCGGCGGCCGTCTCGCGCTGAACGGCACCCTCGAACCGGGGGCCGTCGTCGCCCTCGCCCTGCTCCTGACCCGTCTGTACGCCCCGCTGACCTCCCTCGCCGGTGCCCGGGTGGAGGTGATGAGCGCGCTGGTCAGCTTCGAGCGGGTCTTCGAGGTGCTCGACCTGAAGCCGCTCATCGAGGAGAAGCCGGACGCCCGCGAGGTGCCGCCGGGCCCTGTCGCGGTCGAGTTCGAGGACGTCCGATTCGGCTACCCGTCCGCCGACAGGGTCTCCCTGGCCTCCCTTGAGGAGGTCGCCTCACTCGACTCCCGCGGCGGCGCCGAGGTCCTGCACGGCGTCTCCTTCCGCGCCGCTCCCGGGCAGACCGTCGCCCTCGTCGGCTCCTCGGGCGCCGGCAAGTCGACCATCGCCCAGCTCCTGCCGCGCCTGTACGACGTCGACGCGGGCGCCGTCCGGATCGGCGGCGTCGACGTCCGTGACCTGAGCGCGGGCTCCCTGCGGGCCACCCTCGGCATGGTCACCCAGGACGGCCACCTCTTCCACGACAGCGTCCGCGCGAACCTCCTGCTGGCCCGTCCCGGGGCCACCGAGGACGACCTGTGGGACGCCCTGCGCCGCTCCCGCCTGGACGACCTCGTCCGCTCCCTCCCCGACGGGCTCGACACGGTCGTCGGGGAACGCGGCTACCGCCTCTCCGGCGGTGAGCGCCAGCGCATGACCATCGCCCGGCTGCTGCTGGCCCGCCAGCGCGTCGTCATCCTCGACGAGGCCACCGCGCACCTCGACAACACGTCCGAGGCGGCCGTCCAGGAAGCCCTCGCCGAGGCTCTCGCGGACCGTACGGCGATCGTGATCGCCCACCGGCTGTCGACCGTGCGCGCCGCCGACCTGATCCTCGTCGTCGAGTCCGGCCGGGTGGTGGAACGCGGCACGCACGAGGAGCTCCTGGCGACCGGCGGACGGTACGCGGAGCTGCACCGGACACAGTTCGACCAGCCCGGGATGACGGAGGCGGTCGCGGGCTGAGGCGGGGCGGGGGCGGCGCGCCGGCGGGCCGCCCCCGCCCCCCGCGCGGCGTGCGGAGGGTCAGCGCTCGGCGAGCAGATCACCAGGCGGCGACGGCCCCGAGGTCGCCGCCGCAGGTCCCGCTGAAGGACCCGGAGGCCGGGTCCGCGGCAGCGGCGGGTGACGCGGCCGCGACGAACCCGGCGCAGGTGATGGCCGCGGCCGTGAGGCATGCGAAGGGACGGCGCACGAAGCGGAACTCCTGTGAAAAGGGGAGGGGCAGCGGGGACTTACCGCTGGTAACCCGCTTCTGTCGCCGGCTCGGCCGGGGGAGATCGAAACCTGACCGCCTGGTCCGGTCCAGGGGTCTCGGTGACGGCTCGCCGTCCGGACCCGGCGAGGTGAACCACTCGAGGAATATCTGACTGGTCAGGTATTGTTGGTCGGGTGAACCGCTCGCACCAGGCGGGCACCACACATCCTGTGCCGAGGTCCTCGATGAAGCCGATCTACGTTCTCGACGCGCACCGCGGTGGGCCGTACGGCTTCTCCCCGACGCTCCGCGAGGTGACTTCGCCGCATCCGGAGCTCGACGTGGACGACATGGAGCGGCGCCTCGCGGCGTTCGCCTCCCCCCGCTCCTCCTGACACCCGACGGTCCCCGACCACCTCCGAAGGAACCACCATGAGCACGCTCGACTTCAAGGTCCTCGACCTGGACTTCCCGGCCGGCAGCAAGAACAAGACCGCCACCCTCGTCACCGGCGAGAACGAGGCACTGCTGGTCGACGCCGCCTTCACCCGCGCCGACGGCCACCGCCTGGCCGCCGAGATCCTCGACTCCGGCAAGCGGCTCACCACCGTCTTCGTCAGCCACGCCGACCCCGACTTCTACTTCGGCGCAGAGGTCCTCGCCGACGCCTTCCCGGAGGCGAAGTTCGTCGCGACCCCGCTCGTCATCGAGCACATCGCGCACTCCTACGAGGGCAAGCTCAAGGCCTGGGCGGCCCTCGGCCCCAACCTGCCCACCCGCCTGGTGGACCTCCAGCCCCTCATCGGCGACCTCACCCTGGAAGGCCACGTCTTCGAGCTCAAGGGCGGCCCGGCCGCGCTGCCCGACCGTCACTACCTGTGGCAGGCCGAGAACCGCGCTCTCCTGGGCGGTGTCCTGCTCTTCCAGCAGGAGCACGTCTGGGTCGCCGACACCGCCACCCCCGGTGACCGCGCCGCCTGGATCGGCCTGCTCGACGAGATGGCCGCCCTCCAGCCCGAACTGGTCGTCCCCGGCCACCGCCTGCCCGGCACCGCGGCCAACGCGACCGCCATCTCCGCCACCCGCGAGTACCTCCTCACCTTCGAGGAGGAGCTCGGCAAGGCGGCCGACGGCGCCGCGCTGACCGGCGCACTCGTCAAGCGCTACCCGGACAACGGCATGCTGATCGCCGCGCAGATCGGCGCGAAGGTCGCCAAGGGCGAGATGAAGTGGGGCTGAGATGAGCGAGTTCGCGACTTCCACCGCCCCCGCCGACGTCGTACGCCGCCAGTACCTGGCCTCCGCGGCAGGTGACCTGGAGGCCCTTCGGGCCACCCTCGCCCCGGACGTGGAGTGGACCGAGATGGCGGGCTTCCCCCTCGCCGGCACCTACCGCACCCCCGACGGCGTGACCGCCAACGTGATGGAGCGGCTCGGCCGGGACTGGAAGGACTGGACCGCCCACGACGACACCTATGTCGTCGACGGCGAGAACGTCGTCGTCCTGGCCCGTTACACCGCCACCAACAACGCCACCGCCAAGGCGATCGACGTCCGCGTGGCGCACCACTTCGTCGTACGCGGCGGGCTCATCGTCCGCTTCGAACAGTTCGTCGACACCGCGCTCGTCCGCGACGCGATGACCCGCTGATCCCCCGCACCATCACCCGCACCACCACCCGTACGCCGCAGCGCACACGCGCCGCGGCGTACGGGCCGCACCCGGGACCGACGACAGACTCGTTCTCCAGCTCGGGATCCTTGCCGTACTCGCGCTGTTCGTCCTCGCCTTGGGAATGCTCGCGCGATCCTGGAGCTGCTGCCGGGCGTGGTGGACGGTGAGGCCACGCCGGAGCTGCTCGACCGGCTCTCCGTCGAACGGGACCGTATCGACCGGCAGATCGGCGAGCTGGTGAGCGCCCGGAAAGAGCTCGACACCGTCATCACCGACACGACCGGGAACCGGCGGACAGGCCGGCACTGCCGACCCCGGTAGCCCCGGCCGGCGGCGAGCCGGGGGCAGCGGGGCCGAGAGCGGGCCCGGGCGGCCGTACGAGTGCTACGGCACAGGGGAAGGCTTCCCCGCGCTCCGACCGCGTGACCCGGCGATCTCCGCGGCGAACTGCGCCCCCGTCAGCAGGGCGAGGTTGGACAGCCACAGCCAGACGAGGAAGACGACCACGCCCGCGAGCGAGCCGTAGAGCCTGCTGTACGCGTTCAGGCCGGCGGCGTACCAGGCGAAGCCCGCCGACACCGCGAGCCACAGCGCGGCCGCCAGAGCCCCGCCCGGCAGACTGTGCCGGCGCAGGCGGGCCGGCGGCGGACCGGTGTGGAAGACGACCACGACCAGGAGGGCGACCAGGCACAGCAACAGCGGCCAGCGCAGCACGCTCCAGGCCCAGGTCACGGTGGTGCCCACGCCGATGATCCGGCCGGCCGCCTCGGCCAGCGGACCGGTCAGCAGCAGGACGAGGGAACCGGCGAGGAGCAGTCCCAGCAGGGCGAGGGCGGTCAGCAGGATGCGGGGCGCCTTGCGCCAGGGCGAGCGCCGGTCCTCGGCCCGGTGCATGTGGTGCAGGGCGCGACGGAAGACGGCGAGATAGCTGGAGGCCGACCACAGCGCACTGGTCGCGCCGGCCACCAGCAGCGGCCAGGCCGTACTGTCGGCGCCCAGCGCACGGGACAGCACGGCGTGCAGGTCGGCGCCGGACTCGGCCGGGGCGTAGGCGGTGACGTGGGTGACGAACTCCTCGGCCGTGTCCGGGCTGATCAGCCCGAACGCGAGGACGGTGACCAGCATCGCGGGGAGCACGGCCAGGATCGCGTAGTACGTCAGCGCCGCCGCGTAGTCCGTGATGTCGTCGTTCCACAGGGACACCGGGGTACGCCGCAGCGCCGGCCACCAGGCGGCGGGCAGCCGGGGCCGGAGGGTGCGGCGTGCCTCGCCGGTGTACGGGTCGGCGGACATGGCAGCGCCGGAGAGCCCGGTCGGGAGTCCGGGTGCCGGGGCGCGGGCGGGCGTGCGTGCGTCGAGGGCGGCCGTCCGCCTCCGGCGGCGTCCCGTGCCACCGGAGGCCGACAGGGCCGCGCCCGTGATCATCCCTACGAACCGTGTGCTCATGTCCCTGCACCTCTCACCCGGATCCGCTCCCGCACACCCCGAGGCGAGCCGCAGTTTTCTCGACCCGGGACTCGGACGTGCTCGCGGGCTCCCCCTCTTCGGGCGGGCGGAGGTCGACGGAGCGGGTGGGCTGCGTCTCAGGAATCGGAGGGGCGGATGATCTGCCACTCCTGGTCGTCGGTGTTGGAGCAGGTGAAGAGCGTGAGCTGGGCTCCGTTGCCGCCGGTGCTGTATCCGGCGACGTCCAGGCAGGCGTTGTTGCCGGCGTAGTTGCGGATCCAGTAGTTGCCGCTGTCCTGTTTGTCGAGCCACCACAGCTGGTTGTCGGCGGTCGTTCCGGCGCAGGTGTACTCAAGGATCGGGGACCTGATGGGCTTGGCGCCGTAGTCCGGCAGATCCACGCACAGCTGGTCCTCGACGTTGCGGATCTGGAAGAGAGCCGAGCCGCCGGGGCCCAGCTTCGGGTACTTCACCTCCAGGTTCCACCGCTGGGTGCCGCCGGTGTTCTCGTCGCAGGTGGCCTGCACCACCAGGCCCGCCGAATCCGTGTCGTCGTCGGCGGGGAGGCCGGCGCACATCTTGGTGGTCGTGTTGCGCAGCATGATGTCGGACGCGGGCAGCACGCTCGGGGTCTTCTTCCTGGCCTGCGGGGACGCGGAGCCGCCGCCTCCGCCGGCCTGTGCCGAGGGCGACGCGGCAGGCGGGGCCGACTCGGCGGGCGCCGCGGACGCGGCAGGTGCCGAAGGCGGTGCCTGCGGCGCTGAGGGGGAAGGCGACAGCGTGCTGACGGCGACCTCCTGCAACTCCCGGGCGGTGCTGGTGACCTTGGGCTTGTAGGCGATCCACAGCATCACGACGGCGATCGAGAGCGCCAGGAGGATCCCGAGCGTCCTGGCCAGCCAGCCGGGCAGAAAACTCCGCTGCACATAGGTGCCCTCGACCGTGAGCGGCGTCACCCCCGACCGCTTCACCGCGAGGGTGTACGGCCGTTCCGTCCTGGACCCGAACCAGATGATCTGCCGAGGCTTCAGCGTGGCCTTCACGAACGCGGCCCGGCCGGGCTCGATCTGGAAGCTGCCCGGCTGGATGTCGTACGACAGCTGGTCGCCGGAGTCGCTGCCGCTCAGCGACCCGGTCAGCTTCGTGTTGCCGAGGTTGTCGACAGCCAGCTTCGGCCGCCCCCGGAAACGGCCCTTCACCGTCGGCGGGACGAGCTCGGCCCGCACTTCCGTGAAGGGGGCGATCGTCAGATTCCCCTCGGGCACGGTCACCGCCTCCGGATGCTCGGTCGGGGTGATCCGTACCGCGTACGGGTTCGGGCCGGCGGTCGCGTCGGGCGTACGAGGCGGCGCGAAGGTCAGCTCCACCGTCCCCGTCGTCCCCGGGTACAGCCGCAGGGAGGCGGGCTCCACCGTGGTCCAGGGCGCGATGTCACCGATGGGTTCGAAGCGGTACTCGTCGACCACGTCACCGGTGTTGCGCAGCCGCAGCCGCACGGTCGTACTGCCACCGGGATCCACGGTGGCGGAGGAGGGTTCGAGGGAAGTCCAAATGCTCACTGCTCGACGCTACGGGGGCGAAGAGCATCCGTCAGGAGCCGTCGGGGCAGGCCGCACTGCCCCGACGGGCACCGGCAGTCCGGCAGACGCTCAGGTGAGCGGGGCCGTCAGGGCGGCTCGTCCCCACGCAGCCGTTCCTGTTCCAGCAGTTCGTCGAGGTCGGTCAGACGGTCGAGCCCCCGTACGGCCTGCGACATGCGCGGGTTGTGCTCGAGCCGGGAGCGGTGGCGATGCAGGAACGCCCAGTATCCGGCGGTGTACGGGCAGGCGTTCTCGCCCGCCCGTAGCGTCGGGCGGTACGCGCAGGGACCGCAGAAGTCGCTCATCCGGTTCACGTACGCGCCACCCGAGGTGTACGGCTTGGTCGTCATCCGCCCGCCGTCGGCGTACTGCGACATGCCGACGACGTTCGGCAGCATCACCCAGTCGTAGCCGTCGACGAAGCAGCGGTGGAACCAGTCGGTCACCGCCGCCGGATCCCATCCCCGCTGGAGCGCATGACTGCCCAGCAGCATCAGCCGCGGGATGTGGTGGGTCCAGCCGCTGTCCCGCACCTGAGCGAGGACGGTGGACAGACAGCGCGCGGTGACCGCCTCCGCGTCGAGCTCCAGAAACCAGTCGGGCAGCGGGGCGTGGTGGCGCAGGGCGTTGCTGCGCCGGTAGTCCTCGCCGAAGTACCAGTACAGCTGCCATACGTACTCGCGCCAGCCCGCGATCTGGCGCACGAATCCCTCGACGCTGTTGATCGGTGCGTCACCGCGGCGCCAGGCCTCCTCGGCGAGGTCGACGCACTCCTGCGGATCCAGGAGCCCCAGGTTGAGCGACGAGGACAGCAGACTGTGGCTGAGCACGGGATCGCCGGCGAGCATGGCGTCCTCGTGCGGACCGAACCCGGCGAGCCGGTACTCGACGAAGCGCCGCAGGGCCTTGAGGGCCTCCCGGCGGGACGCGGGGAAGAGCCGTGGGCCGTCCCGCCCGACGAAGGACACCTCTCCCGAGCGTTCCCAGCGGTCGAGGTCGTGGCGCACCTCGTCGTCGATGCCGTTCTCGCGCGGACGGTACGGCTTGGGGGCGTCGAGCGTACGGGCGCCGGTGGGCGCGGGCTCACGATTGTCGTGGTCGTGGTTCCAGCGGCCGCCCGCCGGCTCTGCGCCGTTCATCAGCAGGTCGTGATCTCGACGCACCCAGCGGTAGAAGTCCTCCTGGCGCAGCCGTTCGCCCCCGTGGCCGTCGGCCCATGCCCGGAAGTCCTCCTGGGGGACGAGGAATCCCCGGGCGGGCAGGACGCGTACGCCGTCCAGCGCACGGACGAGCCCGAGAGCGGCGCGTGAGGTGGGGTGGTGCACCGTCAGCGCGGTCGAGCCGACCGCCTCGCGCAGTCCCTCGCGGTAGGTGTCCGCCTTGACGTAGTGCACCCGGTCCCCGAGTTCCGCGGCCCGGTGGCGCATCGCGCAGAGCAGCAGATGCGCCTTGGCCCGGTGGAAGCGGCGTCGCCGGAAGACCGACCGCGCCTCGATCATCACGACGGCCGAGTCGCGTTCCGGGCCGCCCTGACCGGGCGTGAGGAAGTGAGGCCCGAGCTGGTCGCCGAAGAGCCAGTGCAGGCCGGTCATACGCGCGCGTTCATGGAGCGACTCCGGTGGGGTGGGGTGCGGTTTGGTCTGGTGCGGTGCGAGGAGGTGCGTACTGGAGGTTTCACCGGTCACGGCGACGGCGGATGCCCGGCGAACGGGTGAAACGGGCCGCGCGGCAGCTCACTGGGGCGGACCCCTCGCTCGAGTCGATCTGCGCAGGAGGGGAAACGCGGCTGTCCGGTGCGGACTTGGATCAAAAGGAGGGGACAATGTCCGTGCAGGGCAACGTCGTTGGGTTACGGGGAGAGGGACAAGATGCTGGAGGAACTCATTCTGGCCGGGGGAACCACGGTCGTCGCGGCCATGGCCACCGACTCGTGGACGGTCGCGCGCGGGGGAGTCGCACAGCTGTTCCGTCGCCGCGGAGAGGACCGACAGACCGCCATCGAGGCCCAGCTCGACAACAACGAGGCCCTCGTCGCGAGGGCCGACGACGCCGAGCGGGTACGTCAGAGCTTGCTCCCCGTGTGGATGCTGGAGCTGGAATCGCTCCTTGGCGAGTACCCGGACGCCGCGGACGAACTGCGTGAGCTGACCGAGGAGATCAAGAAGCGGTTGCCCGAGACGCGGCAGCTCCAGGTGCAGAACAACGTGGCCAAGGACAACGGACAGGTTTTCGCGGCTCTGGGCGGCAATGTCATCGTGCACCCGGCGCCTCCTGGACAGGCGGGAGGCGCCGGAGCCGCCCCGTGAGCCGGCCCGGAACCGGGCCGCGGCAGACGGTCCGCGTCGACGGCGGGTTCGGCTACGGCGTCATCGGCGCCGACCTGCACGTCTTCCCCGACCGGGGTCCGGTCTACCTGCCGCGTACCCGCCGGGCCATCCCGACGACTCTTCGAGAGGCCGACGTGGAGGCGTCGTCTTCACACGCGGCGACCGCCACGCCGCGGAGTGGCTCGCGCCCTACAACGGGCACTCCTGACAACGGCTTCGACAACGGGCTCCTGAGCACCGGCAGTGGACGCTCCGAGCGCAGGCGACGTGGCAAAGGAGCCCCCGTGGTACCCGCCCGCTGTTCCGTAGGCTGACGGCACACAGCCCTTGACCTGCGGAAAGCAGGCAGGGAGCCGAATTGAGGGAGTGCTCGATGCTGCGCGGTTCGGCGTCCAACGTCGGTATCTCCATCGGCTCCGGAGTGGCGGGCATCGCCCTGGCCTCACCACCGCGGCAGGCAGGGCCACCGCTGGTCGGCACGGTGGCTGCCGCGCTCACCCTCGTACCGTTGACGGCGCTCGTGCTGATGCGCGCCACCCGTTCCGGCACACCGCTGGCCAGGCCAGGAGCAGCCGCAGACCAGTCGGTCGAGGCCGGCCATCAGGACCTGGCCTGAAGACATCCCAGAGGAGCCCTTTCCTCCACTGTCGCGCGTCGAGACAGCCGCACCTCCTGGTGTCGGACGCTCTGCCCGCCGTTGGACGGTGCCGCTGATACGGGCGCTCGCCGATCGGCCGTGATCTCGGTGCGCGTCGGCCGAAGAGACGGAGACGTCCATCGCCTGCGGAGGGCATCGCCCGCACCAACCAGGCACGGGCCTGCCTCAGCGTCAGGGGACCGGCACGATCCACCGGCCTGCTCCGACAGCGGCGGCCCGTCGCGGTCAGCTGAGAGGAAAGGAAGCCGACAGGTCCTGGTCGGCGGCCCAGGAGGCCAGGATGCGCAGTCGTTCGTGGGTGGGGGAGCCGGGTGCGGCGGTCCAGACGGTCAGGTGCTGGTCGGGGTCGGTGTTGGCGGTGAGGGTGTCCCAGTCCAGGACGAGTTCGCCGACGACGGGATGGTTGAGGGTCTTCGTGCCCACGGTGCGGGCGGCGACGTGGTGGTCGCCCCACCACCTCGCGAACTGCTTGTCCCGCATCGACAGTTCACCGACCAGTTCGACCAGGCTGGGGTCCTCCGGATACTTCGCGGCCTCCATCCGAAGCTGGGCCACGGAAATCTGCGCGGAAGTCTCCCAGTCGGCGTACAGGGTGCGCATCGCCGGATCCGTGAAGACGATCCGGGGGTAGTTGCGGTGTTTTTCCGGGACGCGGGAGAAGTCGGTGACCAGGGCTGCGGCCAGTGCGTTCCAGGCCAGGATGTCCCCGCGCCGGCCCTGCACGACGGCCGGGGTGGCGGTCAGGTCGTCCAGGACCCGCTGCAACTGCGGCTGGACCTTCTGCCGGCCGCGCCGCCGGGTGCGGCCGGTGGTCTTGCCCGCGAGCTGGAAGAGGTAACCGCGCTCGTCGTCATCCAGATGGAGTACCTGGGCGAGAACGCCCAGCACGGGCGCCGATGCCTGCATACGGCCCTGTTCGAGGCGGGTGTAGTAGTCGGTGCTGATGCTGGCGAGCTGGGCGACCTCCTCGCGGCGCAGCCCGGCAACCCGGCGGGGCCTGTCGGTCTCGGGCAGTCCGACCGTGCGCGGGCTCAGCTCGGAGCGGCGCTTCTTGAGGAATTCTCCCAGCTCATTGAGGGGAACGTTGGCGGTCATGCTTCCCAGCATGACACCGATTCCACTCGGGAAAGGGGGGAGAATTTACTCCCAGGATGTTCCCCTCCCAGGATGGATTTCTCCGCTTCTCGCGCCTGCCCTCGCGTGTGAGGCTCGATATCGAGCAGCCGATCCCGACCCCGACCCGATCCCGACCCCGGCTGCGCGCTCACCGATCCTCGCACCGAAGGAAGCCCCCCATGCGCGGAGCAGTCATATACGCCCCCGGCGACGTGCGCTTCGAGAACCTCGACGACCCGAAGATCCTCCATCCGACCGACGCGGTGATCCGCACGGTCGCCACCTGCGTGTGCGGCTCGGACCTGTGGCCCTACCGCGGCGCGGAACCCATCGGCGACCCGCACCCGATGGGGCATGAGTACGTCGGCATCGTCGAGGAGGTCGGCAGCGAGGTCGCCAACGTCAAGCCGGGCCAGTTCGTGGTCGGCTCCTTCGCCACCTCGGACAACACCTGCGCCAACTGCCGCAACGGCTGGCAGTCGTCCTGTCTGCACCGCGAGTTCATGAGCACCTGCCAGGCCGACTACGTGCGCATCCCCAACGCCCACGGCACCCTCGTCGCCACCGACGAGCACCCGGACGCCGAGGTGGTGCCGAGCCTGCTCGCTGTCTCGGACGTGATGGGCACTGGCTGGTACGCCGCCCTGGCCGCCGAGGTGAAGCCCGGCTCGACGGCCGTCGTGGTCGGTGACGGTGCGGTCGGCCTGTGCGGCGTCATCGCCGCCAAGGAACTCGGCGCCGAACGCATCATCGCCATGAGCCGCCACGCCTCCCGGCAGAAGCTCGCCCTGGACTTCGGCGCCACCGACATCATCAGCGAACGCGGCGACGAAGGCATCGCCCGCGTCAAGGACCTCACCGGCGGCATCGGCGCCGACTCCGTCCTGGAGTGCGTCGGCAGCGCCGAGTCGATGCGGCAGGCCCTGCACTCCGCCCGGCCCGGCGGCAACGTCGGCTTTGTCGGCGTCCCGCACGAGGTGGCGGTCGACGGCCAGGAGCTGTTCTTCTCCCACGTCGGCCTGCGCGGCGGCCCCGCCCCCGTACGCGCCTACCTGCCCGACCTGATCGACCGGGTCCTTTCCGGACGGATCAACCCGGGCAAGGTCTTCGACCTCACCCTGGCCCTGGAGCAGGTCGCCGAGGGCTACAAGGCCATGGACGAGCGCCGCGCCATCAAGGCCCTCCTCAAGCCCTGACCCCCAGCCCGGTGACCGGCTGCCCGTGTCGAGCACCGCAGAAATGAGACAAGAAATGCCTGCAGCAGACAACTACATCTTCGACCTGGACGAGAACGTCACCCGGAAGCCGGTGTCGTACGAGAACAGGTACGGGATCAGCATCTCCGCGGACCTCTACCAGCCGAAGGACTTCGACGCCTCCCCGGAACACCCGGCGATCATCGTCGGCGCACCGTACGGCGGCGTGAAGGAGCAGGGCCCGGGCATCTATGCCCAGAACCTGGCCCGGCGCGGCTTCGTGGCCCTCGCCTTCGACCCCTCCTACAACGGCTACAGCGGCGGCGACCCGCGACACGTCTCCTCCGCCGACGTCTTCACCGAGGACTTCAGCGCGGCCGTCGACTACCTGGGCACCCGTGACTTCGTGAACCGGGACCGCATCGGCGTCGTCGGCATGTGCGGCAGCGGCGGCTTCGCGCTCAGCGCGGCCCAGGTCGACCGCCGCATCAAGGCGGTCGCCACGGTCGTCATGTACGACATCGCCCGGATCTCCTCGGAGGGCTGGCAGGGCTCCCTCAGCGCGGAGGAACGAGGCGCCATGCTCGACGCGATCGCCGAGCAGCGGTACGCGGACTTCGAGGCCCCCGCCCCCGCCCTGACCCCGCGCGGCGCGCCCATCGGGTTCGACGAGCACACCGACCCGGTCGGCCGTGAGTTCGGTGAGTTCTACTCCACTTCGCGGGGCTACCACCCGAACTCCCTCACCCAGTTCACGCTGACGAGCGGCATGTCGTTGATGAACTTTCCGCTGCTGTCGAAGATCGAGTGGATCTCGCCGCGGCCCGTCCTGTTCGTCGTCGGCGAGAACGCCCACTCGCGGTACTTCAGCGAGGACGCCTACGAACTCGCGGCCGAGCCGAAGGAGTTCTACGCCGTCCCGAACGCCGGCCACGTCGATCTGTACGACAGGACGGACCTGATCCCGTTCGACAAGCTGGAGGAGTTCTTCAGCAAGAACCTGACCTGATCGCACGCCGCCCTCGCGTACGGCCGCACCGGAAGGCGCCGGGCGCACATCGTCCCCGGCCCTCGGCCCCCTCCCGCCCCGCCCCCACACCGTCGGGCCGCATCACCGGCAGCGCGGATGCGGGCGGGAGCCACCGCCTCACACAAGGAACGACGAACCCCATGACGACCTTCGCGCTCATCGGCGCCGGCCCCGGTCTCGGGCTGGCCACCGCCCGCCGCTTCGGATCCGCCGGCCACACCGTCGCCCTCATCGCACGCAAGGCCGAGCGCCTGCAGGAGATGGCCGCCGAGCTGGCCCGTGACGGCATCCAGGCGCGCGGCTTCGCCGCCGACGTCCTCGACATCGAGTCACTGGACGCGGCCCTGCACGCGGCCGCCAAGGACCTGGGACCCATCGAGATCCTGCAGTACAGCCCGGTGCCCCGCGCCGACTTCATGAAGCCGGTCCTCGACACCGGCGCCGACGAGCTCGACGCACCCCTGGCCTTCTCCGTCAAGGGCCCTGTCACCTGCGTGAACGCCGTCCTGCCCGGCATGCGCGCCCTCGGCCGCGGCACCCTGCTGTTCGTCAACGGCTCCAGCGCCGTACGCCCCAACCCCAACGTCGCCGGCACCTCGATCGCCTTCGCCGCCGAAAGCGCCTACGCCCGCATGCTGCACGACGCGCTCGCCCCGGAGAACATCCACGCCGCCCAACTGATCATCCCGGGCGCCATCCGGCCCGACGCCGAGCACAGCAGCCCCGACGTCCTGGCCCAGCGTCTGTACGACATCCACCAGCAGCGGGACGGCTTCCGCCACTACGCCGAGCCCCTGCCCGACTAGCCACAGGAAGACCCGTGCACCCGGCATCCCTTCGCGCTCTTGCCCGCCTGGTCCCGGCCGCCGCCCTGCTGCTGGTCGCGACCGCCTGCACCAACGATGCCCCCTCCTCCTCCGCTCCCGAGCCCGTGTCGCCGCAGGCTTCGACAGCTCCGGCCGCCACCGCACCGACCGGCAGGACCACCGCCATGAACATTCGGCTCACGCTCAACGGCCACCGCATCACCGCCACCCTGAACGACGGCGCTGCCGCCCGCGACTTCGCCGCCCAGCTCCCCCTCACCCTGTCACTGCGCGACTTCAACAAGGTCGAGAAGACCGCCGACCTGCCGCGAAAGCTGTCCACCTCCGGTGCCCCGGAAGGCGCCGACCCCAAGGCCGGTGACCTGGCGTACTACGCACCCTGGGGCACCCTGGCCACCTACTACCGCGACGCCCCCTACGCGGCCGGCCTGGTCCCCCTCGGGCGCATGGCCGACGGCGGCGCCGAGCACCTCGCCACCGCCGACGAGATCACCATCGAAGCCGCGCCCTGACCCGCCCCACCGCTCGTCCCGCACGGGAGGCTCCCGCAGGAAGGGGGGAGGAGGTCCTCCTCTTTTCGTCCGGTTCGGTTCCTGGAACCGTCGAAGACGTGGCCGCGCAGTCCGCTGGCCGCCGTGACAACTTCAGCCGCCACCTTGATTCGCCGTTTTCTACGCAAGGAGAGAGCACACGTATGCCTTCCGCGTCCGGGACCACCCCCGGCAAGCTTCCCTTCGTCGTCTGGGTGCTCGCCGCCGGCACGTTCCTGATGGGGACCACCGAGTTCGTCGTCGCCGGGCTGCTGCCGGAGCTGGCCGGTGACCTCGGAGTCAGCGTCTCCCAGGCCGGCCTGCTGATCACCGCCTTCGCCATCGGCATGATCATCGGCGCGCCGACGATGGCCATGGCGACCCTGCGCCTGCCTCAACGCCGGACGCTGATCCTGGCCCTGTCCGTGTTCTGCCTCGGACATCTGGTCGCAGCCCTCAGCGCATCCTTCACGGTCGTCCTGGCCGCCCGCGTCGTCACCGCCCTGGCCACCGGAGCGTTCTGGTCCGTCGGTTTCGTCGTGGCCACCACCGCCGCGGGACCGCGCAACGCCACCCGCGCCACCGGTGTCATGATCGGCGGGCTGACCCTGGCCAACGTCGTCGGCGTGCCGATCGGGTCCTTCGCCGGCCAGTTCACCGGCTGGCGCGGCCCCTTCTGGGCCCTGGCCGTCCTCTCCGGGCTCGCCGCCGTGTTCATCGGCCGCTTCATCCCCGCCCAGGAGCAGCGTGTCGAGGTGTCCGTCCGAGCCGAGGTCCGGGCTCTGCGTCAGGGCCGGCTGTGGCTGGCGCTCGCCGCCGCGATGCTGATCATGGGCGGTGTCCTGGCGACATACACGTATGTCACTCCGCTGCTGACCGACCGCGCCGGCATCCCCGCAGGTGCCGTTCCGCTCGTCCTCATCGCCTTCGGCGTGGGCGCCCTGGGGGGCACCACCACGGGAGGCCGCCTGGGCGACCGACGTCCGATGGTCACCACCATCACGGCCGCCGCGGCCACCACCATGGTCCTGCTCCTGATGATCCCGCTGTCCGGCAACCCGGCGACAGCCACCCTTCTCGTCTTCCTCATGGGCCTGACCGGCTTCACGGTCAACCCGGTCGTCACGGCCCTCGCCATGCGCTTCGCGGGCGACGCGCCCACCCTCACCTCGGCGCTGACCACCTCCGCCTTCAACACCGGCATCGCCGCCGGTTCGCTGATCGCCGGTACGGCCCTGGACTCCTCCCTCGGCCTGACCGGCCCGCCCCTGGTCGGCACCGTCATCGCCGCCCTCACCCTGCTGCCCCTGATCGCCCTCGCCGTCCACGGCACTTCCCGCAAGGGCCGGATCGTGGCCCGGAGCAGCGCTCCCACGCACACGCGACACGACGAACCCGCGCAGGTGCCCTCGCAGCACTGACTCAAGCCCCGATCCGCGTACTGCCGACACGTACCCGACGACGTACCAGCAAGCGAGAGGACTCTTCCCATGACCGTGAGCAACGCGACCTTCACCGGCAAGGTGGCCTTCGTGACCGGAGCCGGCTCCGGCATCGGCCGCACCACAGCCGTCGCCTTCGCCCGCTCGGGCGCCCACGTCGCCCTCGCCGACCGGTCCGAGGACGGCCTGCGGGAGACCGCACGGCTCATCGAGGAGGCGGGCGGGCAGGCCCTGGCCCTCACCTGTGACGTCACCAGCGAAGACGACGTGCGGTCCGCGCTGGGCGACACCGTCCAGGCGTTCGGACGGCTGGACGTCGCCTTCAACAACGCCGGCGTCGAGCAGCCGGTCAAGCCGGCCGCGGACATCGCGAAGGACGAGTGGGACCGAGTCATCGGCGTCAGCCTGACCGGGATGTTCCTGTGCATGAAACACCAGATTCCCCTGATGCTCCAGCAGGGAGGCGGCGCGATCGTCAACGCCTCGTCGGGCGCCGGCGTCAAGGGCTTCAAGGGACAGGCCGCCTATGCCGCCGCGAAGCACGGCGTCATCGGCCTGACCCGCTCGACCGCCCTCGACTACGCGTCCTCCAACGTCCGGGTCAACGCCGTCTGCCCCGGCATCATCGACACCGAGATGATCCAACGCTTCGCCGAAAGCACCCCCGGCGGACGGGACGCCCTGATCGCGGACGAGCCGATCGGACGCCTCGGCACACCGGACGAGATCGCAGCCGCAGTGCTCTGGCTCTGCTCGGACGCCGCTTCCTTCGCCACCGGCCACGCCCTGGTCGTCGACGGCGGCCAGACCGTCTGACGGCGGTTCATGGCAAGGCGTCGTGCCGCCGCAAGCCCGTC
Organism: Streptomyces sp. NPDC060002; assembly: GCF_042737245.1. Lineage (NCBI taxonomy): Bacteria > Bacillati > Actinomycetota > Actinomycetes > Kitasatosporales > Streptomycetaceae > Streptomyces > Streptomyces sp. NPDC060002. The sequence goes on along the minus strand of NZ_JBHWUW010000001.1, from coordinate 351,569 downwards.
CGGGCAGCCCCGAGGCCACTCGCGGCGCCACGTATCCGCTCTCGAACGGAGACCACGACGTGAACCCCACGTACGACTTCACCGGCCAGGTCGCCCTCGTTACCGGAGCCGGCGCCGGTATGGGCTGGCGACCGCCCGCGCGTTCGCCACGTCCGGAGCCGCCGTCGCCCTGACCGACATCGACGAAGCTGCCCTGAACGCAACCGCGAAGGAACTCATCGACGCTCCGCCCGGCCGGCGACTGCGCGTCTTCCAGGACGACAGGGTCCTCTTCCACGGCCAGCCGGTCGCCGTCGTGGTGGCCACCACCCTGGAGGCCGCGCAACACGGCGCGAGCCTGGTCAAGGTCCGTTACGACGCCGAGCAGCCCTCGACCGACCTCACCGGGGCCGAGCCGGACAAGCCGACGAACTACGCGCGCGGCGATGCCGAGGCCGCCCTGCGCTCGGCGGCCGTACGGCTGGACCTGGCCTACCGCACCGCGCGCAACCACCACAATCCGATGGAGCCGCACGCCACCATCGCCCGCTGGAACGGCGGCGAGCTCACCGTGTGGGACAAGACGCAGTGGGTGGTGGGCACGCAGACCGAACTCGCCGCGGTGTTCGGCCTGGAGATGGACGCGGTGCGGGTCATCTCGCCGTTCGTCGGGGGCGGTTTCGGCACGGCGCTGCGCTGCTGGCCGCACGTGATCGTCGCCGCGCTGGCCGCCCGCGAGACGAAGCGTCCGGTCAAGCTCGTCCTGAGCCGCAAGCAGATGTACCTCGGGACCGGGTTCCGGCCCTCGTACGCATACCGCCTGCGCCTGGGCAGCGACCGGCGCGGCCGTCTGTCCGCCGCGGTGCACGAGCTGGACGCCGAGACGTCGTCGTACGAGACGTTCACCGAGTCCATCCTGGCGGCCGGGCAGATGCTCTACAGCATGCCGAATGTGAGCCAGGCGTACCAGACGGTGCCGTTGGATCTGCCCACGCCCCTGTACATGCGCGGCCCCGGTTTTCAGACGGCCTCCTTCGTCATCGAGTCGGCCATGGACGAACTCGCCCACCAGCTCGGCGTCGATCCGATCGAACTGCGCCTCCGCAACGAACCGAACGAGGACGAGTCGTCCGGGCTGCCGTTCTCCACCCGCCGGCTGCGCGAGTGCTACACCGTCGGCGCCCGCGAATTCGGCTGGCACCGCCGCAACCGCGAGCCCCGCTCGACGCGTGAGGGGGACTGGCTGATCGGCAGGGGCATGGCCGCCGGCGTCTACGACACGGCGCGTGCCCCGGCCCAGGCCCGGGCCCGCCTCGACGCCGACGGCACCGCCGTGGTCGAGGCCGCCGCCACCGACATGGGCCCGGGTACGTACACCTCCCAGACCCAGGTCGCCGCCGACGCCCTCGGCCTGACCGTGCGCACGGTCACCTTCCGGCTGGGCGACTCCCTCTACCCGCCGACCCCACCGCACGGTGGCTCGATGACCATGGCCAGCGTCGGCTCCGCCACCCTCGACGCCTGCAACAAGGTCCGCCGTCAGGCGATCACATTGGCTGTCGAGGACCGCGAGTCGCCGCTGTACGGGGTGGCGGCCGACGATGTCGTGGTCCGGGGCGGCCGACTGCACGTGCAGAACGATCCGGCCCGCGGGGAGACATACCGGCGGCTGCTGGCCCGCAACGACCGCACCCACCTGCAAGCGGACGGCTCCTTCGCGCCGCCGTCGGGGCCGGAGCGGCACTCCTTCTACGCCTACAACGCGACCTTCGCCGAGGTGGCGGTGGATGCGGCCCTGGGTCTGGTGCGGGTGCGGCGGGTGCTCGGCGTGTACGACGCGGGCCGCGTCATCAGCCCCAAGCTCGCCGACAGCCAGGCGCTCGGCGGCATGGTCGGCGGCATCGGCACGGCTCTGCTGGAGCACACGGTCACCGACCACCGCGACGGCCGGATCGTCAACGCCAACCTCGCGGACTACCTCGTGCCCGTCAACGCCGACGTCCCCGACCTCAAGGCGATCTACCTGGACGGCGAGGACCGCGAGGCCGACCCGCTCGGCGTCAAGGGCCTCGGAGAGCTCGTGATGATCGGCGTGGCGCCCGCCGTCGCCAACGCGGTCTTCAACGCCACCGGCCGCCGCATCCGCGAACTACCCATCACCGCTGAGGCGTTGCTCTGATCCGCGGACTTCGGTCCGGCGCGGTGCACACCGCTCGTCCGGCAGCCTGCCCCCGTCCGGCTGCCGGACGCCCCAGGGCCGCCGCCGCGTGACGTCTCCCCGGCGTCACGGCGGCGGCCCGCTCACCTACCGATCCTGGCCCCGCCATGGAGAACTGCCATGCTGAACATCGCGGACACACTGCACCGCTGGTGCCGCGAGGCACGCCCCTTCGCCCTGGCCACCGTCGTCGGTGTGCGCGGCAGTGCCCCGCTGCCGGTCGGTACGTCGGTCGCGGTGGACGAGGACGGTGACGCCGTCGGCAGCATCTCCGGCGGCTGCGTCGAGGGACAGGTCTACGAACTGTGCCGACAGGTGCTCCGTGACCGGGGCGCTCCGCAGCGCGCATGGTTCGGCTACTCCGACGACGACGCCTTCGCTATCGGCCTGACCTGCGGCGGCGAACTCGACGTCTTCGTCCAGCGCGTCGACCCCACGGCGCAGCCGCATCTCGTCGACGCCCTCGACGAGGTCGTACAGGGCCGGCCGGCCGCCGTGGCGCAGGTCGTGGACGGCCCGGAGCGCCTCCTCGGCCTCACGTTGAGCGTGCTCGGCGCTGACCAGGTCGTCTGCGGGGCAGTGGACGACGGCCCGGCGAACCGGGCGGTGGCCGACCAGGCCAGGGCCCTGCTGCGGGCCGGCCGCACCGCCCGCGTCGACCTCGGCGGGACCGGGGACGGATGCCCCGAGCACCTGTCCGTCCTCGTCCACGTGGCGGCCACCCGCCCCCGCATGCTGGTCTTCGGCGCAGTCGACTTCGCCGCCGCCCTCAGCCAGGCCGGCCGTTTCCTGGGATACCGGGTCACCGTCTGCGACGCCCGCCCCGTCTTCGCCACGGCCGCCCGTTTCCCGTACGCGGACGAGATCGTCGTCGACTGGCCCCACCGCTACCTGGAACGCACCAGTGTGGACGAGCGCACGGCGGTATGCGTCCTCACGCACGACGCCAAGTTCGACATCCCCCTGCTGCGCCTGGCACTCGACCTGCCCGTCGCCTACGTGGGGGCCATGGGTTCCCGCCGTACCCACGAGGAGCGCCTGCGGCTCCTGCGCGAGGAGGACGTCGCGGAAGACCGTCTGGCCCGGCTGCGTTCCCCGATCGGCCTCGACCTCGGAGCGCGCACGCCTGAGGAGACGGCCGTCTCCATCACCGCGGAGATCATCGCTGAGGCCAACCGGGGCACGGGGCAGCCCCTGACCTGGATCACCGGCCCGATCCACCGGTCCCCGAGGTTGACGAGCTACCGGTAGGCCGGCCTCGAACTCTGCATTCGTTTCACATCGAGCCTTGGTTCTTCCTCAACATCCTTTGGAAACCTGTCGACTTCATCAGTCCGTCCGGCAAGCGCCGGGTGCCGTTCAGTGGTAGTCGTCAAGTATGGCCAGGACTTGGTCGTAGGTACCGTTGGCCGTCGCGTCGCGAAAGAACCTGGGGTCCACCGTGCTCCGCTTCCGGGGCGCGGGCCCGGCTGGGCTTCGACGGCGACGGCGAGCAGCAGCCCGTCCTGCGATTGTTCCCCTGGCCTTCGAGGCGGCGCGCCGGCCGCGCCCCGGCCTTCGGACTCCGCCAAGTCCGGACGATGCATCAATCGGCACTGGACCGAGGCGGTCTTCCGTCCATGCTCCCGGTTGACGGCTTCGTGGCAGCCGGTCGAGCAGATCGCGCAGGTGAGAAGCCCTGGTCTCCACGGCGCACGATGTTGTAGAAAGTCTTCGAGTGGAAGACATGCCGATGTACAGTGAACGAAGCCCCTGACCTGCAGAAAGCTGGCGGGGAGCCGTCCTCCAGGAGTCCAAAGTGCTGCGCACCATGTTCAAGTCCAAGATCCACCGTGCCACCGTCACCCAGGCCGACCTGCACTATGTGGGATCGGTGACCATCGACGCCGAGCTGCTGGACGCTGCCGACCTGTTGCCGGGGGAGCTCGTCCACATCGTCGACATCACCAACGGGGCGCGGCTCGAGACGTATGTCATCGAGGGCGAGCGCGGCTCGGGCGTCGTCGGCATCAACGGGGCCGCCGCCCACCTCGTGCACCCCGGCGATCTGGTGATCATCATCAGTTACGCTCAGGTGGCCGACGCCGAGGCGCGGGCCCTGGAGCCGCGGGTGGTGCACGTGGACCGTGACAACCGGATCGTGGCCCTCGGAGCGGACCCCTCGGAGCCGGTACCGGGCTCCGACCAGGAGCGCAGCCCGCAGGCGGTGTCGGTCTGACCGCAGCAGCCATCGCACGCATCGCACCGGGAGTGCCCATGAGCGACATCGAGATCCGCGACGACCGGGCGGCGGGCCGCCTCGAGGCCCTCGGCGACGGCGGTGAAGTCGTGGGTCACATCGAGTACTTCGTCCTGGAGTCGCCCGCGCCCGCCCTGGTGCCGGTGCACACCCTCGTCGAGCCCGCCCACGAGGGAAAGGGCATCGCCGGGTCGCTGGCGCGGGAACTGTACGCCGCCTCGGGGCGTGAGGGCATCCCGGTGGCGCCGCTCTGCCCGTACGTCGTGAAGTGGGCCGAACGGCACCCCGAGGAGGCTCCGGCGGCCGACCCCGAGCTGCTGCGCGCCGCCAAGGACTGGCTGCGGGCGCACCCCGGCCGTTTCTGACCGGCGCGCCCGCGGCGCCGAACGCGGTGCCGGCCGGTCGAGCCCACCCGGGTGAGTGGCCGAGGCCGCCCCGGGTACGCGGGGGAGGAGTCCAGAGCCAAGCCTCACATCCGGCCGGAGGACACCATGACCAACCCGTACGCCGATCCCGTCCACCCCGACCCCGTGCAGCCCGATCCGTCCCGGCCCGGTCCGCCGCCGGGACCGGACCCGGGCCCTCCGGAGCCGTTCCCGAGCCCGGTGCCCGCTCCCGAGCCGCCGCCGGGACCGGAGCCGACGCCGCCGCCGCGGCCCGGCCCGCCGCCGGATCCCTTCCCGTCCCCGTCGCCGGTTCCGCCGGGACCGGAACCGGTTCCGAGTCCGGAACCGGGCCCACCCCTCACCTGACGGGACAAGGGGACGAGGGGACAGCGGTGGGCGACGGGGACCGCCGCCCACCGCGATGCCATCGACGGAGGACTACGCCTCCGTCTCCGACCGGTCGCCGCCCCACAGGGTGTGGAACGCGCCTTCGCGGTCCACCCGCCGGTAGGTGTGCGCCCCGAAGAAGTCCCGCTGTCCCTGCGTGAGCGCCGCCGGCAGCCGCTCCGCGCGCAACGCGTCGTAGTACGCGAGCGCCGCCGCGAACCCGGGCGTCGGCACGCCCTGAAGCGTCGCGGACACCAGCACCTCACGCCACGGGTCCTGCGCGGCCGCGATCTCCGAGGCGAACGTCTCGTCGGACAGCAGGCTCGGCAGGTCCGCCCGGTTGTCGTACGCGGCGCGGATCCGGTCGAGGAACGCCGCGCGGATGATGCAGCCGCCGCGCCAGATCGAGGAGACGGCGCCGAGATCGATGTCCCAGCCGTACTCTTCGCTGCCCGCGGCGATCTCGTGGAAGCCCTGCGTGTACGACACGATCTTCGAGGCGTACAGCGCCTGCTCCACCCGGTCGGCGAAGGCCTGCGCCTCCGCCCTGCCCAGCGCGGACGCCTTCGGTCCCGCCAGGCCGCGCGAGGCCTCGCGCAGCTCCGCGTGCCCCGACAGCGACCGTGCGAAGACGGCCTCCGCGATGCCCGACACCGGAACGCCCAGGTCGAGGGCGATCTGGACCGTCCAGCGGCCGGTGCCCTTCTGTTCCGCCTGGTCGACCACCACGTCCACGAAGGGCCGGCCCGTCGCCGCGTCCACGTGGGACAGCACCTCGGCGGTGATCTCGATCAGGTAGGAGTCGAGGCGGCCGGTGTTCCAGGTGCGGAAGATGTCCGCGATCTGCGCGGGCTCGTACCCGGCGACATCACGCAACAACTGGTAGGCCTCGCCGATCAGTTGCATGTCGGCGTACTCGATGCCGTTGTGGACCATCTTCACGAAGTGACCGGCGCCGTCCGGGCCGATGTGCGTGACGCAGGGCGCCCCGTCCGCCGCCTTCGCCGAGATCTTCTCCAGCATCGGGCCCAGCGACTCGTACGACTCGGGTGAGCCGCCCGGCATGATGCTCGGGCCGTGCAGCGCGCCCTCCTCACCACCGGAGATGCCCGTGCCGACGAAGTGGATGTCCTGCTCGCGCAGTTCGCGCTCGCGGCGGCGGGTGTCGGCGAAGTGCGCGTTGCCGCCGTCGATGATCATGTCGCCCGGTTCGAGCAGCGGGGCGAACTCCCGGATCACCGCGTCGGTCGGCTCACCGGCCTTCACCATGATCACCAGGCGGCGGGGCCGCTCCAGCGCCGCCACGAACTCCTTGGCGGTCTCGGCGGCGACGAACTCGCCCTCGTGGCCGAACTCCTCGACCAGGGCGTGCGTCCGGGCCGCCGTACGGTTGTGCAGCGCGACCGTGTAGCCGTTGCGTGCGAAGTTGCGGGCGAGATTGCGGCCCATGACCGCGAGTCCCGTGACGCCGATCTGAGCTGAAGTGCTCATACGGTTGGCTCCTCCAGGGGGTGTGCCCGTGCATTCGGTCAGTGTCGTCCTGAGACCATCTTGACGGGTTCCCCGGCCGGATTCCCGCCCGGGGCGCCCGGCGTCCGCCCGCGCGTCGGAGCGGCCGGTTGTCGCCTTGTCATGGCCTGTTCGCCGCCCTTACTTTTGCCCCTCCTGACGCATGTCGAGGGGGATCTCCATGGCCGTACGCGGCCGGCACCGCCGGTATCAGCCGAACAGGATCAACCGGGCCTCACTCACCGTCACGGCGGGCGGTGCCGGTATCGCGCTGCCGCTGATCGGCACCGGCGCAGCTCAAGCGGCCGACGTGGACACCTGGAACAAGGTCGCCGCGTGCGAGTCGACCAACGACTGGAACATCAACACCGGCAACGGCTACTACGGCGGACTCCAGTTCACCCAGTCCACCTGGGAGGCGTACGGCGGTACGCGGTACGCGCCCCGTGCGGATCTGGCCACCAAGGACCAGCAGATCGCCGTGGCCGAGAGGGTGCTGGACGGACAGGGGCCCGGCGCCTGGCCCGTCTGCTCGGTGCGGGCCGGGCTGAGCCGGAGCGGCGACGCCCCCGACATCCGCCCGAACGGCACCTCGGCGAAGTCCGCCAAGCCGTCCGGCAGGGCGGCGACGCCGTCCGGGTCGTCCACCAAGTCGTCCACGACGTCGACGACGTCCCTGGACGACGTACGGCCCCAGAGCACACCGCAGTCCCGCGCGGGCACCGCCGAGATGTACACCGTGGTCCGCGGCGACACCCTCTCCGCCATCGCGGACACCGAGGAGGTCGAGGGCGGCTGGCGGGGGCTCTACGCCGCCAACCGGACGACCGTCGGCGGCGACCCCGACCTGATCCTCCCCGGCCAGCGGCTCAGCCTGGACGGCCGGGCGGGCGCCACGGCCAAGGCCCCGGGCGGCACCGAGCCCCGGACGGAGAAGCCGAAGACCTCCCCGGGCGCCAAGGAGAGCAAGCCGGCCAAGAGCACCAAGGCCAAGGACACCGACGGCAAGGCGACGACCGGCCATTCCCTCGTGTCGCCCGTCAGCGCCTCCACCGGAACGCCGTACCACGCGACGGGTTCGTCCTGGTCGAAGGGCTACCACACCGGCGTCGACTTCCCCGTGCCCACCGGCACGTCCGTGCGGGCGGTCAAGCCGGGCGAGGTGGTGAGCGCGGGCTGGGCCGGTTCCTTCGGCTACCAGGTGGTCATCCGGCACGCCGACGGACGCTACTCGCAGTACGCCCACCTGTCGGCGATCTCCGTACGGGACGGGCAGTCGGTGAGCGGCGGGCAGCGCATCGGCCGGTCCGGTTCCACCGGCAACAGCACGGGCCCGCATCTGCACTTCGAGGTGCGGACCGGGCCCGGTTTCGGGACGGACGTCGACCCGGTGGCGTATCTCCGGGCCGGCGGCGTCAAGATTTGACTCGCTCCCGATGCCGGTCCACGACCGGCATCGGGACGTAGAGACCTCCGTACAGCGGGGTGTAGAACGACGGAGGCACGTCCCCGCCCGGCGGGTCCTCCTCGTAGCGGTCCTCGCCGTCGTCGACGACCGTGGTCGGGGCCAGTACGAGCCGTTCCTCCGACACCTGTGCCGACCGCGCCTCCACCGGCGCCGCTCCGGCGAGCCCCAGGTTCTCCCGTGCCGCTTTTGCCGACCGCACGTCCTGCGGCAGCGGCGCGCCCGCCTGCTCGGGGAACCGCATCCCGCCCGTCGCGCTTCCGGTCACCTCGGCCACAGGGGCCGGGGCCGGGGCGACGGCCCGGCCCTTCGCCGTACCGGTGTCCATCTGGGTCCGCGCGGAAGGGACAGTGGTCGCCGCCGTCTCCGGCCGGGCGCCCTGGAGGCGCTCCGTCGTGAGCAGGATGAGTCCGCCCGCCGCCACCACTCCGCAGCCCAGGGCGAGCACGGTGCCCGTGGTGCCGTAGCGGAAGGTCTCGCCGAACATCGTGATGCCGACCGCGGCCGCCACCACCGGGTTGACCACCGTCAGCGTGGCCAGCGGGGCCTCGAGGCCCGCGCCCCGGTAGGAGGCCTGCGACAGCAGCATGCCGGCCGTGGCCAGCACGCCGATCACGGCCAGGGACGGGACGTCGGCCGTCGAGACGCCGCCGGTCCAGTCGACCGCGACGGTCTTGGTGAACACCGACGACATGCCGAACGCTATGCCGGACGCCGTCGCCAGCAGCATGCTGCGGACCGCCGGGTGCCGGTGTGCGGCCCGCCCGGCCACCATCAGGGCCACGACCGCGCCCGCGGTCACCACGGCCACGCTGACCCGCTGCGGGGTGCTCAGCGACTGTGCGTCGGAAGCCCCCACCAGGGACAGCAGACCGGCGAGACCGACCGTCGCCATGATCGCGCCCCGCCAGGCCGTCGCCCCGGCCCTGCGGCCGACGAACAGCGCGGCCATGGGCAGCGCGAACACGATGGTCAGCGCGCCGAGCGGCTGAACCAGGCTGAGGGGACCGTAGGCGAGCGCCACCACGTGCAGAAGTCCGCCGAGACCGTTCAGCGCCACCGCGGCCCACCAGCCCGGACGGCGCAGCGGGGCGTACTCCTCGACGGGCGAGGACAGCGCGACCTGCTCCTGCACGATCGCCCCGGCCGCGTACGCGACAGCGGAGACGAGCGACAGGACCACGGACAACGCGAGGGCGCTCATGAGCTGCTCCTCTGCGTGAGGCGGGGGCGCGGGGCCCGGCGCGGCGAACGGTCGGCTCTCATAACCAACACGATGCCCTGTCGATCTGTTCCCGTCGTCGTACCTGAGCACGCAATAAGTCCTACTACCGATGGAGTACGGAGAGCCCGCCGTCCTCCCTCAGGCGGGTGACGGACCAGGGATCCCCCTGAGCGCGACCCCTACCCTCCTTGGTACTACTGCACTTCGTGGACCTCGACCCCGATCTCACCGCGCTCCGCCCGCTCGGCCCCTTCTTCGCCCTGCGCACACCAGGCAGCCCCGTAGAGCCGGCCGCGGCGCTGCCGTCCCTCGCCCGGGCCTACACGGAGAAGGCCTGCCGGGCGACCCCCGGGAGCGCGGCACCTGACGTCCACGGGGATCCGCTGGCCTTCCGGGTCCGCAAGGTGGCCCGGGCCCTGCGCGCCCCCGAGGACCGGATCGGGGCCTCGGTGGCGCAGCAGGGCCTCGCGGCCCGGCTCTGGTCGGTGACGCTGGGCTGCGCCGTCCTGTACGGGAGCGTCCCCGACCTCGCGCCGGGGCTGCTGCGCTGGGACCCGGACGCGGCCGCCCCGGACGACCTGTGGCTGACCGAGGTGCGGGCCCGCCCAGGGGACGCGGCGACCGTCGCCGCGACGGTCCTCGACGGCCACCTCGTACCCCTCTCCGCCGCGCTGCGCGCCCGCCACCCGGTCGCGCCGGGCCTGCTGCGGGGCAACTCCGGATCGGCGCTGGCCGGAGCCGCCCGCCAGATGGAGCTGTGGGCCCGGGCGCACGGCCGTCCGGACCTCGCCGAACGCGCGCGTGCCCTCACCGCCGAACTGTTCGCCCACCCCCTCCTCGCGGCCACCGGGACACTCACCGGCACCGCGTTCCGCCGCCGCAGCTGCTGCCTGTACTACCGGGTGCCCGGCGGAGGCGTCTGCGGCGACTGTTGCTTCGCACGGCCCCCGCGCTCTTCCCCACGCGCCCCGTCTGGGTGACCATGAAGGGAGCCGGTCGCTGAGAGTGGGGGTTCCGGGTGCGAGTGGGACTGCTGACCCGGGAGTATCCCCCGGACGTGTACGGCGGTGCGGGCGTCCATGTCGAGTTCCTCGCCCGTGAGCTGAGGCGGCTGGTCGACCTCGACGTGCACTGCTGGGGCGAGGGCCGCACCGAGGGGGTCCAGCGGCATCGCCCCTGGTCCGCGCTGGACGGCGCCAACGAGGCGCTGCGCACCTTCTCCGTGGACCTCGCCATGGCGGCCGCCCTCGAAGGCCGCGAGCTCGTCCACTCCCACACCTGGTACGCCAACCTGGCCGGCCACCTCGCCAAGGAGCTGTACGGCGTTCCGCACGTGGTGACCGCGCACTCGCTGGAGCCGCTGCGGCCCTGGAAGGCCGAGCAGCTCGGCGGCGGCTACGCCCTGTCGGGCTGGGCCGAGCGGACCGCGGTGGAGGCCGCCGACGCGGTGATCGCCGTCTCCACCGCGATGCGCGAGGACATCCTCGCCTGCTACCCGACGCTCGCCCCGGACCGGGTCCACGTCGTCCACAACGGCATCGACACCGACCTCTACCGTCCCGACCACGGCACCGGCGCCCTCACCCGGATCGGCCTGGACCCGGACCGCCCGTTCGTGCTGTTCGTCGGCCGCATCACCCGGCAGAAGGGTGTGCCCCATCTGCTGCGCGCCGTACGGAACATCGACCCGGCGGCGCAGGTCGTGCTGTGCGCGGGAGCGCCCGACACCCCCGAGGTCGACCGGGAGTTCCGCGACCTCTTCGCCGAGCTGAGCCGGGCCCGGGACGGCGTGCACTGGATCCCGAAGATGCTGCCGCGCCCCGAGGTGATCCAACTCCTCACGCACGCCGCCGTGTTCGTCTGTCCCTCGGTGTACGAACCGCTCGGCATCGTCAATCTGGAGGCGATGGCCTGCGGCACTCCCGTCGTGGCCTCCCGGATCGGCGGGATCCCGGAGGTCGTCGAGGACGGGGTGACCGGGACGCTCGTGGACGTGGACGAGGATTTCGAGGCGGGCCTCGCGCGGGCGCTGGACGCGGTCCTCGGTGACCCGGCGGCCGGGGGCCTGATGGGCGAGGCCGGACGGGCGCGCGCGGTGGGGGAGTTCGGCTGGGACGCGGTGGCCCGGCGGACGGTCCGGCTGTACGAGGAGATCGTCAAACAGGCTTAGTTCCCCCGGCCGGGGGCAACCATGGTTTCAACCAGGGTGAGGGGAGCGGCCATGCGTCGTGGTGGGCCTTCGGTGCTCGGAATCGTGCTGGCGGGCGGTGAGGGCAAACGCCTGATGCCGCTGACGGCCGACCGCGCCAAACCAGCGGTCACCTTCGGTGGCACGTACCGGCTCGTCGACTTCGTGCTGTCCAATCTCGTCAACGCCGACATCCTGCGCATCTGTGTGCTGACGCAGTACAAGTCGCACTCGCTGGACCGGCACATCACCACCACCTGGCGGATGTCGAGCCTGCTCGGCAACTACATCACGCCGGTCCCGGCCCAGCAGCGGCTCGGCCCGCGCTGGTACCTCGGCAGCGCCGACGCCATCCTGCAGTCGCTGAACCTCATCTACGACGAACGGCCCGAGTACGTGGCCGTGTTCGGCGCCGACCACGTCTACCGCATGGATCCGCGCCAGATGCTCACCCAGCACATCGAGAGCGGCGCGGGTGTGACGGTGGCCGGGATCCGCGTCCCGCGCGTCGAGTCCTCCTCCTTCGGGGTGATCACCCCGGGCTCGGACGGGCTGACGGTCGAGCGTTTCCTGGAGAAGCCGGCCGACCCGCCCGGGCTCGCCGACGACCCGGAGTGCGTGTTCGCGTCGATGGGCAACTACATCTTCACCACCAAGGCGCTGATAGAGGCGCTCCAGCGGGACGCCGAGGACGAGAGCTCCGTCCACGACATGGGCGGCTCGATCCTGCCCCAGCTCACCCAGCGCGGCGAGGCCCGGCTGTACGACTTCCACGACAACCACGTGCCCGGCGAGACCACCCGGGACCAGGGCTACTGGCGGGACGTCGGCACGCTCGACGCGTACTACGACGCCCATATGGACCTGATCGCCGAGCGCCCCGCCTTCAACCTGTACAACCGCGGCTGGCCCGTCTACACCCACTCGGGCCAGCTGTCCCCGGCGCGTTTCAACGCGGGCGGCATCGCCGGCGAGTCGATCATCAGTTCGGGGTGCCTGATCCGCGGGCAGGTGACCCGCTCGGTGCTGTCGCCGGGCGTGGTGGTCGACCCGGGAGCGGTCGTGCAGGGGTCGATCCTGCACGACAACGTGCACATCGGACGGGGTGCGGTCGTGCGCGGGGCGGTGCTCGACAAGAACGTGGAGGTCCCTCCGGGTGCGACCATCGGCGTGAACCCGGAGCGGGACGCGGAGCTGTACACGGTGTCGAAGGGCGGCGTGATAGCCCTGGGAAAGGGCCAACAGGTGCCCTGAACTTAATGCGCTGTTAACTGTGTGTAGCTTGATCGTACTTGACCGTAATCGCCCGGGCGCGCTTGACTGATTGCCTCCACTCTTAGCCGACGCGAGGCAAGCCCTTGACTGCTGATGATCTGCTGGCCCCCCTCGACCTGGCGTTCTGGAACCTCGAGTCGGCCGAGCACCCCATGCACCTGGGAGCGCTCGGCGTCTTCACGGCGCAGTCGCCCACCGCGGGCGCCCACGCCGCCGACCTGCTCGCGGCCCGCGCCGCCGCCGTCCCCGGTCTGCGCATGCGGATCCGGGACGTGTGGCGGCCGTTCGACCGCTCGGAACCGTTCGACCTGCGCCGGTCGCTCGCCTTCGGCGGCGCGACCCGGGAGGCGGACCCCGACTTCGACCCCCTGCACCACGTCACGCTGCACGCGCCCGCCGCCGACTTCCAGACCGAGGCCGGGCGGCTCATGGAACGCCCCCTGGAGCGCGGCCGCCCGCCCTGGGAGGCCCACGTCCTGCCCGCCGAGGACGGCGACCGCTTCGCCGTGCTCTTCAAGTTCCACCACGCCCTCGCCGACGGCCTGCGCGCCCTGACCCTGGCCGCGGCCGTCCTCGACCCCATGGATCTGCCCGCGCCCCGGCCCCGCCCCGCCGAACCGGCCCGCGGACTCCTGCCCGACGTGCGCAGACTGCCCGGCATCCTGCGCGGAGCCGTCTCCGACGTGGGCCGCGCCCTCGACATCGGCGCCTCCGTCGCCGTGCACACCCTGGGCATGCGCCCCACCCCCGCCCTCACGGCCGCGCCCAGCGGCACCCGCCGCACCGCCGGCGTCGTCATCGACCTCGACGACGTGCACCGGATCCGCAAGGTCGCCGGCGGCACCGTCAACGACGTGCTGATCGCGGTCGTCGCCGGGGCCCTGCGCCGCTGGCTCGACGAACGCGGCGACGGCAGCGAGGGCGTCGTGCCGCGCGCGCTCATCCCCGTCTCCAAGCGCCGCCCGCGCACCGCCCATCCGCAGGGCAACCGGCTCTCCGGGTACCTGATGCGGCTTCCCGTCGACGACCCGGACCCGCTGCGCCGCCTCGACACGGTCCGCGCCGCCATGGACCGCAACAAGGACGCGGGGCCCGGCCGGGGCGCCGGCGCCGTCGCCCTGCTCGCCGACCACGTCCCGGCCCTCGGTCACCGCCTCGGCGGCCCGCTGGTCGGCCAGGCCGCCCGGCTCTGGTTCGACATCCTCGTCACCAGCGTGCCCCTGCCCAGCCTCGGTCTGAAGCTCGGCGGGAACCCGGTGACCGAGGTCTTCCCGTACGCCCCGCTCGCCCGCGGCCAGGCCCTGGCGGTCGCCGTATCCACCTACCGCGGCCGGATCCACTACGGGCTCGTCGCCGACGCCGAGGCGGTTCCCGACCTCGACCTGTTCGCGCGCGCCCTGACCGCTGAGGTGGAGACGCTCATCACGGCCTGCGGCTCTTGACGGGAACGGGTTTGGAGGAGAGGCCCGGCGCTCCGTAAAATCCGTCCTTCGAGGGCGGACTCGGTCGGAGCGCCGCACGGGTGATCAGGGAAGCGGCAGCGCGATGACGGTGACAGAGGACGGCTCGACGGCGGTCACGGAGGAGGTCGTGGACGAGGTCGTGTACGGGCCCGGCATCGACCCGGAGCGGCTCGCCGTCTGCCTCGCCGTGCTGGACGAGCTCGACAGGCTGGACGTCGACCACCCCGACGCGATCGCCGTGCGCCGGGCCACCGCCGGCGTCTACCGCACCGTGAAGCAGCGCCGCCGCCAGGACCGCCGGGCCGCCAAGACCGCCCACGACAAGGCGGTCACCGAGGCCACCGCGACCGGCTCCGCCCAGCGCATCGACGACGAGACCGAGGGCATCCTGCCCTCCTCGGTCACCGAGGAGGGCAGGATCGCGGGGATACTCCAGCGCCCGCGCTCCTGCTACACCTGCAAGACCCGGTACGTCGAGGTCGACTACTTCTACCACCAGCTCTGCCCGGACTGCGCCAACGAGAACCGCACCCGCCGCGACGCCCGTGCGGACCTCGGCGGCAAGCGCGCGCTGCTCACCGGCGGCCGCGCCAAGATCGGCATGTACATCGCGCTGCGGCTGCTGCGTGACGGCGCCCACACCACGATCACGACGCGCTTCCCGAAGGACGCCATCCGCCGCTTCAAGGCCATGGACGACTCGGGCGACTGGATGCACCGCCTGGAGGTCGTCGGCATCGACCTGCGCGACCCGGCGCAGGTCGTGGCGCTCGCCGACCGGGTCGCCGAGGCGGGCCCGCTCGACATCCTCGTCAACAACGCGACGCAGACCGTACGCCGGCTGCCCTCCGCCTACGCCGCCCTGGTGGGCGGCGAGAGCGCCTCGCTGCCCGCCGGCGAGCTGCCCGCCCACCACGTCATCGGCGCCTTCAACTCCGGCGCGGTCGACGGGCTCGCCACGCTGCCGCTCGGCACCGGCGGCCCGGACGCGCAGAAGGTCGCCGACCTCGCCCTGGTCGCGGGCAACGCCAGCATCGCCCGGCACCTCGACGGCACCGCCATCGACGCGGGCGGGCTGGTACCGGACGTCGTCGACACCAACACCTGGGTACAGACCATCGAGCAGATCTCCCCGGTGGAGCTTCTCGAGACCCAGCTGTGCAACTACACGGCGCCGTTCATCCTGATCAGCAAGCTCCGCCCGGCCATGGCCGATGCCGCCGGGAAGGCGGCCAGCGGGCGCGCGTACATCGTCAACGTCTCGGCGATGGAGGGCGTCTTCGGCCGCGGCTACAAGGGCGCAGGCCACCCGAACACCAACGCCGCCAAGGCCGCGATGAACATGGTGACGCGGACCAGCGGCCAGGAGATGTTCCAGACCGACGGCATCCTCATGACCTCGGTCGACACCGGCTGGATCACCGACGAGCGGCCGCACTACGACAAGCTGCGCCTGGCCGAGGAGGGCTTCCACGCCCCGCTCGACCTGGTCGACGGCGCGGCCCGGGTCTACGACCCGATCGTGCGCGGCGAGCACGGCGAGGACCTGTACGGGGTGTTCCTGAAGGACTACGCGCCGGGCAAGTGGTGACGGTCCGGGGTACGGGTCGCGCGTGACCCGTCGTCCCCCGGGGACGCGGTACGCGCCGCCCGTACCCTCGTGCCGCCGTCCACCACCAGGTCCGCGCCGGTGACCCAGTCGGCCTCGTCCGACGCCAGCCACAGCACCGCCCTCGCCACGTCCGCCGGCTCGCCGATCCTGCCGAGCGGCAGGCCCGGCGCGATCTCCGCTTCCCCCGGCTCCCAGACGAACCGGGCCATCTCGGTCCGTACCAGGCCGGGGGAGACGGAGTTCACCCGCACTCGCGGGCCCAGTTCGCCCGCGAGCTGCCCGGTGAGGTGGAGGAGGGCCGCCTTGCTGGTGCCGTAGGCGCCGACGCCGGGGCCGACGTGTCCCGCACCCTCCGTGCAGATGTTGACGATTACACCGCCGTGCTCGCGCATCCAGCCCCGCCACGCGCACTGCACCAGCCGCAGCGGCGCCTCGACGTTCACCGTGAACGCCTCCCGCCAGGCGCCGGGATCGGCGTCCATGAGGGGTCCGTAGGGCTGGTTGGTCGCCGCGTTGTTGACCAGCACGTCCAGCCGGCCGAACGCGTCCAGGCACAGCTCCGCCAGCTTCCGCGGATGCCCGGGGTCCCCGATGTCGCCGGCCAGTCCGACGCCGTCCAGCTCCCCGGCCGCACGGCGGACCCGGTCCGGGTCCCGCGCGCTGACGCACACACGCGCCCCGGCGTCGGCGAGCGCCCGCGCCACCGCCCAGCCGATCCCGCGTGTGGCCCCCGTGACGACGGCGGCCCTGCCCCGCAACCCGTACGACGACGTCATCGGCGTACGGTCTCATGACGGACCGTCAGTCGACAGCCCCGAGGCGCGAGTTCCGTGCCGCCACGAGTTCCAGCACCGTGCGCCAGTCCTCCAGCACGCCCGCGTCGAAGCCGGCCGCCCGGCCGTCCTCGTCGGCCTGGCGCAGGCTGAGCAGATCGTCGTCGGCGGTGGGCTCGTGCCAGGGGTGCAGCCGGACGAGGCGGGAGACGCGGGTGCCGAGCAGGGGCCGTACGGCGTCGGCGGCCCGGTCCGGCCGGCCGGCGGCGCCGGTGGGGCACAGCAGGTGGCCGATGGGGTGGACGAGCCCGGTGAGCTGGAGCTCCTTGTCGGCGGGGCGGCCGCGGCGCAGCAGTGCCGCCGTCTGGAGCGCGTGATCGTGCAGGTCTACGCCGGGCACACCGCGGTCCGGGGTGTCCCGCACACCCCGGCAGGCGTACAGCAGGTCCATCAGCTCCTCGACGCTGCGCAGCTCCATGCGTCAGTCCTTCCGCGAGACCGCCGGTGCCGGACGCCAGCAGACCATGGCCTGCTTGCGA
Source organism: Streptomyces sp. NPDC060002 (assembly GCF_042737245.1). Taxonomy (NCBI): domain Bacteria; kingdom Bacillati; phylum Actinomycetota; class Actinomycetes; order Kitasatosporales; family Streptomycetaceae; genus Streptomyces; species Streptomyces sp. NPDC060002. Next base: position 334,311 of record NZ_JBHWUW010000001.1, on the reverse strand, counting down.
CCGGACGAACGGCACTTGAACTGCGCGGCGAACTCTCGGGCGAATGCGCGGCCTCGCTGGTCCGCCACGCCCATCAATATCCCCCGGACGGGTGAATTAAGAAGGTGCATCAAGGTGGAAAAGAGTTCAATTCACCTGCGGTGACATACGGGTGACTTGCCATGGTTACCCCAAATTTTCAGCCCTATCGAGCGGCCACCCGCTCATTTGGTTAATGTGTAGCGGACGGACAGCAGTACGGAGTGCCACCCACACCCACGGTCCGTCATGGGACAGGCCGCTTCACAACGGCTCGCCCTCCAAGAAGTTGCCGGCGCCACCGCGTCCTCGACCGACTTGAGCCAGGCCCGAGGGAGCGTCAGGCGCCGGACCGCAGACTGGCCGGCACGCCCCGAGGGTGACCCGACACATAAGGAGTGCGCGGTGACACCGGAGAAGACGAATCGCGAGCAACGCCCCAAGGAACGCCCGGAGCGGGCCGGCCGCCGGCCCGGCGAGATCGGCAGCCTCGACGTGTGGGCCCGCTCCGCCCCCATCCGCCTGGCGGGCTACGAGGAGGACCTCGCCGAGCCCCACATCCTGCCCAGCGTGGACTGAGTCGCTCGCGGTCGCCCGGCTCGGGTGTGCGCCAGACACACCCGAGCCGGGCCCGCCGCTCCGCTCAGTCGAGCGGAGCCGTCCGTCGCCACGGACGCAGGCTCTCCAACTGCTCGGCCAGCCGCAGCAGTTCGCCCTCCCGGCCCGGCAGGCCCACCAGCTGCACCGCGGTGGGAGCACCGGACGGCAGCGTGCCGAAGGGGACCGCCACGGCGGGCCAGCCGGTCAGGTTCCACGGCGGCGTCAGCGGCGAGTAGTTCGTGTTCACCAGGACGTTGCGCAGCCAGCCCCGCTCGTGCCACGGCGCCGACTTCGGCGACCGTCGCGCCAGCGCCGGGGTGAGCAGCACGTCGTACTCCGCGAAGAACGGCTCGAGACGTCGGCGCAGTGCGTCCCGTGCCGAGCCGCCGCGCACCCCGGACAGGAAGCGCCGGCCGACGGCCGCGTGCACCCGGGTGCGCCGGGCCAGCAGCCGGGGGTCGAGGCTCGCGGCGTCCACGGCCGTGCCCGCCGTCCAGTGCGCCAGCGAGGTGACGCCCAGCGACAGCGGATACGGCGGCTCGGCCCGTTCCACCTGGTGCCCCGCCCGGACCAGCACCCCGGCCGCGTCCCGCGCGGCGCCGGTGTACGGCTTGCTCACCGTGATCCCGGCCAGCGGGCTGCGCACGGAGACGGCGATCCTCAGCCCGCCGGGCTCCCCGGCCGACGCGATGTCCGCGTCCGCGAGGACCGACAGCATCAGCCGCGCGTCCTCGACCGTCGTCGCCAGCGGACCGTTCTCCGACATCCCGAACCAGTCGCCCTCGCCGATCCCGGCGGGCACCACCCCGTGGCCCGGCTTGATGGTCACCAGGCCGCAGTTGGCCGCCGGGATGCGCAGCGAGCCCATGCCGTCGTTGCCGAGGGCGATCGGCACCAGGCCCGCGGCGACCGCGGCCGCGCTGCCGCCCGACGAGCCGCCCGCCGTGCGGGAGGTGTCCCAGGGGTTGCGGGCGGTGCCGTGCACGCCCTCCGTGGTGCCGAAGACGCACAGCTCCGGCACGTTGGTCAGGCCCACGACCACCGCGCCGGCCGCCCGCAGCCGGGCCACCGTGACATGGTCGGCGTCGGCCGGGGTGTCCGGTGTCGCGGCCGACCCGACCCGGGTCGACTCGCCCCGCACGCCGAGGTTGTCCTTGACTGCCACCGGCACCCCGGCCAGTGGCAGTCCGGCCAGGTCGCCCCGGGCGGCCAGCGCGTCGGCCTCGGCCAGGGCCGCTCGGGCCCGCACCGTACGGAACGCTCCGATCCGGCCGTCCAGCAGCTCGATCCGCGCGAGATGCTCGGCCACCACCTCACGGGGCGTGACCTCCTTCGCGCGTACGGCGGCGGCGATCTCGACGGCGGTCCGGCCGGCCCAGCTGGTCACAGGCAGCTCCCTCGGTGTGCGTGCACTACTGGCGAGTACGTGGGAGAACTCTGCCCCGCCGGAGGTCGCGCGTCGAGAGGCGGCCGGGACTCAGGGCCCCACCTGTCCCCTGAGCCACTCCTCCACCTCGCCGACGTGGGCGGCCGCCGCCGCCCGGGCGGCCTCCGGATCGCGGGCGGCCAGCGCGCGGTGGATCGCGGCGTGTTCGCGACGGGTCCGGGCGAAGGCGCCTTCCTCCTGGTAGCCGCGCCAGACGCGGGCCCGGAAGGTGCGTGAGGAGAGGCCCTCCAGGATCGCCGCCATCGTCTCGTTGCCGGCGGCCGCCGCGATCACCCGGTGGAACTCCAGGTCGTGCGCGAGGATCTCCTCCGGGTCGTCCGTCGCGTTCATCGCCGCCAGGTGACCCTCCACGACGGCCAGCTGCTCCGGGGTGATGCGGGCCGCGGCCAGTGCGGTGGCCGTCGACTCCAGGATCCGGCGTACCTGGAGCAGTTCGACCAGACGCGGGCCCCGCGACAGATCGGCCACCACCCCGAACGTCTCCAGCAGGTCCCCCGCCTTCAGCGCGGTGACGTAGATCCCGGAACCGTGCCGGGCCTCCAGCACCCCCAGCACGGTGAGCGCCCGGATCGCCTCGCGCATCGAGCTGCGGGAGATCCCCAGCTGGACCGCGAGATCGCGCTCGGTCGGCAGTCGCTGGCCGGGCTCCAGCGACCCGTCGGTGATCATCGCCTTGATCCGCTCGATGGCGCGCTGGGTCACCGTGCCCTTCGGCACGGCGGTCCCGCTGCGCGGGGTGTCTTCCACGTGGCCTCTCCTGTCGCCGGTGCGCCCCCGATCCCCACCGATGTGGTCGGACCACTTGGACCCGAGACTCGTCAAAAAGCTACCCGGGGGGTGTTGTGGAGCGGAAGTGGTCTGATAAATATGCGGCAGGTATCCGCCGGCGACTTCCGGGCCGCCGACCTCGCGATCCGGAAGGAGAAGGCGGCGTGAGCGACTTCGAAGGGCTGACGGCCCTGGTGACGGGGGGCGGCTCCGGCATCGGGCGGGCGACCGCGGAGCTCCTGGCCGAGCGCGGCGCCCGGGTCGCCGTCCTCGACCTGGATCCGTCGGGCGTGCACAAGCCCCTTCTCGGATATCCCGCCGACGTCACCGACGACACCTCCGTGCGCGTGGCGGTCGCGGCCGCCGTCGCCGACCTCGGGGGGCTGGACATCCTGGTCAACAACGCGGGTGTCGGCGCCCAGGGCACCGTCGAGGACAACGACGACGCCGAATGGCACCGCGTCCTCGACGTCAACGTCGTCGGCATGGTCCGCACGGCCCGCGCCGTCCTGCCCCACCTGAGGCGTTCCTCGCACGCGGCGATCGTCAACACGTGCTCCATCGCCGCCACCGCCGGCCTGCCGCGGCGCGCGCTCTACAGCGCGACCAAGGGCGCGGTGTACTCGCTGACCCTCGCCATGGCCGCCGACCACGTACGCGAGGGCATCCGCGTCAACTGCGTCAACCCCGGCACCGCGGACACCCCGTGGGTCGGCCGGCTGCTCGACGCGGCCGACGACCCGGCCGCCGAGCGCGCCGCCCTGGAGGCCCGCCAGCCCACCGGCCGGCTGGTCGGCGCCGACGAGGTCGCGGGCGCCATCGCCTACCTGGCGAGCCCCCTGTCCGGCGCCACCACCGGCACCTCCCTCGCCGTCGACGGCGGGATGCAGGGCCTGCGGCTGCGGCCGGTGGGCCGGTGACCACGCTCGGGCGCAGCGGCGTCCCGGTCAGCCCGCTCGCCTTCGGCGCCGCCGTCATCGGCAACCTCTTCACCGAGGTCGGCGAGGAGCAGGCGCACCAGGCGGTGGCCACCGCCTGGCAGCAGGGCATCCGCTACTTCGACACGGCGCCGCACTACGGCCTCGGCCTGTCCGAGCGCCGCCTCGGCGCGGCCCTGCGCGAGCACCCCCGCTCGCAGTACACGGTCTCGACCAAGGTGGGCCGCCGCCTGGAGGCCACGGACCGGGGCGGCGACGACCTGGCCGACGGCTTCGCCGTCCCCGCCACGCACCGCCGGGTATGGGACTTCAGCGCCGACGGCGTACGACGCACCCTGGAGGCCAGCCTGGAACGGCTCGGCCTCGACCGCGCGGACGTCGTCTACCTCCACGACCCCGACGACCACGCGGAACAGGCCTTCCGCGAGGGCTACCCGGCGCTGGAGAAGCTGCGCTCGGAGGGCGTCGTCGGGGCGATCGGCGCCGGAATGAACCAGGCGGAGATGCTCACCCGCTTCGTCCGTGACACGGACGTCGACGTGGTGCTGTGCGCGGGCCGGTACACGCTGCTCGATCAGCGGGCCCGGGCCGAGCTGCTGCCTGCCGCCGTCGAGCGGGGTGTGTCGGTGGTCGTCGGGGGCGCCTTCAACTCCGGTCTGCTGGCCGACCCCCGGCCCGGCGCCACCTTCGACTACGCGCGGGCGCCGGCCGAGCTGCTGGTCCGGGCCCGGCGTATGAGGGAGACCGCGGACCGGCACGGCATCACGCTGCGCGCCGCCGCCCTGGCGTTCTGCGCCGCCCACCCGGCCGTGGCGAGCGTCCTGGTCGGCACCCGCTCGGCGGCCGAGGTGCGGGACTGCGCCGAGCAGTTCGCGACCCCCGTCCCCGCCGCCTTCTGGCAGGAGCTGCGGGACACGGGGCTGCTGCCCCCGAAGGAGCCGTCATGAGGGTCGCCCTGCACACCAGGGTCCGCGCCGACAGCGTCACCGCGTACGAGGCCGCACACCGTGAGGTGCCCGAGGAGCTGACGGACGCCATCCGCGCGGCCGGCGCCACCTCCTGGACGATCTGGCGAGGGGGGTCCCCCCCGCACGAGCGAAGCCGAGGGTGGGGGAGGCAGCGATTTGTTCCACGTCCTGGAGTGCGAGGACTACGCACGCCTCCTCGCCGAGCTGGAGAGACTTCCTCTCAACGTGGTGTGGCAGGCCCGGATGGCCGAACTGCTCGATGTGGTGCACGACTACTCCGACGGGGGCGCCGGCGCCGGCCTGCCCGTCGTGTGGGAGCTGCCGTGACCGTCGACGCGCACCACCACGTCTGGGACCTGTCGGTACGGGACCAGGACTGGATCGCCGAAGGCAGCCCGCTGCGGCGGGACTTCACCGTCGACGACCTGGCACCTGAGGCCCGCGCGGCCGGAGTCGGCCGTACGGTGCTCGTCCAGACGGTCACCGTGGCCGAGGAGACCCCCGAGTTCCTCGCCCTCGCGGCCGGGAGCGACCTGATCGCGGGTGTCGTCGGCTGGACCGACCTCACCCGCGCGGACATCGCCGACGAACTGGCCCGGCTGCGGGAGCTCCCAGGCGGCCGGTACCTCAAGGGCATCCGTCACCAGGTCCAGGGCGAGCCGGACCCGCGGTGGCTGCTGCGGGCGGACGTGCATCGCGGGCTCGCCGCCCTCGCCGCCGCCGGCCTCGTCCACGACCTGGTGGTGCTGCCCCACCAGCTCCCGGCCTGTGCCGAGGCGGCCGCCTCCCTGCCCGGACTCACCTTCGTCCTCGACCACCTGGGCAAGCCGCCGATCGCCTCCGCCGCGCTGGAACCCTGGGCGTCCCACGTCCGTGCCCTCGCGGCGCTGCCCAACACGGTCTGCAAGCTCTCCGGCATGGTCACCGAGGCCGACCCCGCGTCCTGGACCGCCGACGACCTGCGCCCGTACGCGGACACCGTGCTCGAGGCCTTCGGGCCGGCCCGGCTGATGTTCGGCTCGGACTGGCCGGTGTGCACGCCCATCGCGTCCTACGGCGAAGTCCTGGACATCGCAAGGCGGTTGACCGACCCGGGCACGCACCGCGAGATCTTCGAGACCACCGCCGTCCGGGTCTACGACCTCTGAGCCGACCCCGCCAGCCGCGTCGGCGGCAGATACTCCCGCACGTAGGTCCGATGCCAGTACGCGCCGGTCTCCCGCAGCTCCCGCCATGTGGTGCAGCGGTAGCGGAAGAGACGGGCGCGGATGTGGCGCGGGGGCTCGTCGGGCGGGAACGGGGAGCGGCGCAGCAGCTTCAGCGTGTCGCGGTCGTTCTCCAGCAGCCGTTCCACCAGGGCGGCGAACCACGTCCCGGCATAGGCGGGGGAGAGCGCCGCGAACCACATCATCCAGTCCAGGCGCAGATGGTACGGGGCGAACTGGCGCGGCCAGTGCCGGGGATCGCCCGGCTTGCCCTTGAACTCGTACTCCCGCCAGTCGGAGGTCTCGCGGGGCACGTCGTCGAGCGTGCCCTCGATCACCACCTCGTAGCGGATCCGGCTCACGCTGCCGAACGCGCCATAGGTGTTGACCAGATGCAGCGGATCGAAGGAGCGGTTCATCACCTGGCGGCGGGAGAGCATGTTGACCACCGGGCGGTGACTGAGGAACAGCAGCAGCGCGGCCGCGGTGAGGACCACGATCTCGTACCAGAGCGGGGCGGCGGGGGCCGGCCGATGGCCGGCTGGCAGACGGAGCGCGGGCACGGCCAGGACGACGGTGATCCAGTTCAGCCAGGCGAAGTTGCCCGAAAGGACCAGCCACAGCTGGGTCAGGATCATCAGGCAGGCGGCCGCCGTCGCGATCGGCTGCGGGGCGAACAGCAGGAACGGCACGACGAGTTGGGTGAGGTGGTTGGCCGCCGCCTCCACCCGGTGCAGCGGTTTGGGCAGATGGTGGAAGAACCAGCTCAGCGGGCCGGGCATCGGCTGGGTCTCGTGGTGGTGGTAGAGACACGTCAGCTTCCGCCAGCAGGCGTCGCCCCGCATCTTGATCAGACCCGCGCCGAACTCGACCCGGAACAGGATCCAGCGCATCAGGAAGAGCACGAGGACCGGCGGGGCCACCTCGTCGTTGCCGAGGAACACGGCCAGGAAGCCCGTCTCGAGGAGCAGGGACTCCCAGCCGAACCCGTACCAGGTCTGGCCCACGTTGACGATCGACAGATACAGCGCCCACGGCACCAGCCACAGCAGCATCGCCGCCCCCAGGGGCAGCAGGCCGTCCAGGCCGGCGAGCAGCGCCGCCGACACCGCGCAGCCCGTCCAGGCGCAGCCCGCGAACAGCCGGTCGGTGTAGCGCAGCTGGAACAGGCTCGGCGCCCGCCGGAAGGGCACCCGCTCGACGAAGCGGGGCACCGGCAGCATCCCCCGTTCGCCGAGCAGTGCCCGGAACTGGAGCGCGGCCGTCAGGAACGCGACCAGGTAGACACCGGCCAGGGCCCGCTGGAAGACCAGGCGGCTCAGCCAGTACTCGGGTGCGGTGAACCAGTCCACGGCCGTGCGCTCCTTCTCTCCGGTCGGACCCTGCCACTGTGCGTGTCCGTTCGCTCCGGTTGCGTGACCCTGGCGGGCGAAGCAGACAATAGTGGTCGAATCACCTTCAGGTGAGGGATCGAGACGATGCGGGAGAACGTGGTGCGACTACCCACTGCCACTCTCCTCACCGCCTGCGCGCTCTCGGCGGCGTTCCTCGTCGCCGGACGCGGCGGTGCGGGAGAGAGGATCACGATGCCGGGCGCGGAGGCCGTCGTCCCGGCGGCCGAGGGGCGCGTCGTCTCCGGCGACCCCTTCACCGGCCTCTTCGCCGATCCCGCGGCCACCGACCCGGATTCCGGCTCCTCCTCCGGCGACGCCGATCCCGGCGCGGCACCCGGCTCCGGCTCCGGCTCCGGCTCCGACGAAGGCCTCGGTCCGGACGGGAACCACGACTCCGACGAGGGTCTCGGTTCCGACCTGGACCGCGGTGTCGACCCCGGTGAGATCGGCCCCGAGACCGTGCCGGAAGTACCCGACCTGCCCGACGGCGGCGGGCTGGTCCCCGACGGGCCCGACGAGTCCGGCGCGCAGGACCCGCCCGACAGCATCTTCGGCAGCCCGCTCGACATCGTCATGGGCTGACCGTGGTCCCGGGCCCCGGCTCCCCGGTCGAAGAATCGGGCAAATCCTGGCAAGGTGGCCCCATGGTTGATCGGGGAGCGAGCGCCCTGTCCCTCCCGGACGACTGGCCCGCCCACCCGGATCCGATCCTGGCGCTCAACCGCATGGGCAGCTTCGACTGGGACCTGGACTCGGGGCAGTTCCACATGGACGCCCGGGCCCACGAGATCTTCGACCTGAGGCCCGACGAGTACGACGGCGACCCCGTGACCCTCGCCGTCCGGGTCCCGCCGGCCGAGGGCATCCGCCTGGACGGGCTGGTCGCCCAGGCCATCAAGGACGGCAGCGAGAACTACGGCGCCTACTTCCGCACGCGGCTGCGCGACGGCACCCTGCGCTGGACCCACACCCAGGGCTACATCCGGCGCGACGGGACCGGCCGGCCGCGTCGCATCGTGGGCATCGTGCGGGACGCGACCGACGAGCTCAGCGATCTCGCCGCCCGCCGCGACGAGGCCGCCCTCGACGAATCGCGCCGTGAGCAGACCAACGTCGTCCAGCTCACCACGGCGGCCCTGGCGCACGCCCGTACCGTGCGCGACGTCATCGACGTCCTCAAGGACACCCAGGGCCTCACCCACCTCGGCGCGACCAGCCTCGTCATGGGGCTGGTCGAGGCCGGCCGGATCCGGCTGATAGCCGAGGGGCCGGAGGGCAGCTTCGTGCCCGGCACGCTGGTCACCCGCCTCGACGAGCCCTACCCGATGAGCGAGGTCGTGCGCACCCTCACCCCGCGGTTCATCGAGTCACCGGAGGAGTTCGCCGACGGCTACCCCGTGCTCTGGCCGCACCTCACCGATCTGAAGATCACCTCGGCGGCCTATCTGCCGCTCATCGTGCAGGCCCGCCCGATCGGTGCGATGGGCCTGCTCTACAGCGCCCGGCGGGGCTTCACGCAGGAGGACCGCAACATACTGGTCGCCCTCGGCAGCAGCATCGCGCAGAGCATCCAGCGCGCGATGTTCTACGAGCAGGAGAAGGACATCGCGCAGAGCCTCCAGCAGGCCATGCTGCCGCGCACCATCCCCAGCGTGCCCGGCGCGGACGTCGCCGTCCGCTACCGCGCCGCCACCATCGGCGGCTCCCTGGGCCGCGACATCGGCGGCGACTGGTACGACCTGATCCCGCTGCCCGGCGGCCGGGTCGGCGCCGTCATCGGCGACGTCCAGGGCCATGACACGCACGCCGCCGCCGTGATGGGCCAGCTGCGCATCGTCCTGAAGGCCTACGCGGCCGAGGGCCACACCCCGGCCACCGTGATGGCCCGTGCCTCGGCCTTCCTGCACGAGCTCGACACCGACCGCTTCGCCACCTGCCTGTACGCGGAGGCCGACCTCTCCACGGGGGTCGTCCAGGTGGTCCGCGCCGGGCACATCGACCCCCTGCTGCGCGGCCTCGACGGGACCTGCCGGCGTGTCCCGGTGCCCGGCGGGCTGCCGCTCGGTCTGTCCGCCGAGTTCGGCAGCCTCGAGTACCCGGTCGGCACCGTGGAGCTCGACCCCGGCCACACCCTGCTGCTGTGCACCGACGGGCTGGTCGAGCAGCCCGGCGCGGACCTCGACGACGGCATGCGGGCCCTCGCCGCCCTGATCGCAGCGGGCCCCGAGGACGTCCGGAAACTGGCCGACCAGCTCATCGAGGTCGCCGAGGAGCGCGGCGGGGACGACGACGTGGCCCTGCTCCTGCTGCGCCGGCGAGGCCAGGACAGCCCCCGGGCCGGGAACCGGCTCCAGCAGCATGTGGCCCCCGGCGACCCGGAGGCCCTGAGCGAGGCCCGGCACATGATCCGCGCGGCCGTGCGCACCTGGGGTGTCCGGGACCGCGCCGACGAGGTCGAACTGGTCGCCGACGAACTGATCACCAACGCGCTCATGCACACCGAGGGCGCGGCGATCGTCACCCTGCGGGTGCTCACCGGCACCGAACACCGGCTGCGCGTGGAGGTGGAGGACTCCTCCAGCGCCCTCCCGCGCCGCCGTGAGGCGGGCGAGTCGGGGGTCTCCGGCCGGGGCCTGTTGCTGGTGGACCTGCTCACCGACGCCTGGGGCGTGGAGGCGCGGGGCGGCGGCAAGTGCGTGTGGTGCGAGTTCGTGGTGGCGGAACGGACCTGAGCACTCCGGTTCCGGATGGCACTCTGGACGTATGCCGGAACTCCCCGAGGTCGAAGCGCTCAAGGACTTCCTGGCCGAGCATCTCGTCGGCCACGAGATCGTCCGCGTGCTGCCCGTCGCCATCAGCGTGCTGAAGACGTACGACCCGCCCGTCACCGCCCTCGAGGGCCGGGAGGTCACCGCCGTGCACCGGCACGGCAAGTTCCTCGACCTGGCGACCGGTGACGGACCGCACCTCGTCACCCACCTCGCCCGCGCGGGCTGGCTGCACTGGAAGGACAAGCTCCCGGACGGTCCGCCCCGCCCCGGCAAGGGGCCCCTGGCCCTGCGGGTCGCCCTGGAGACGGGAGCGGGCTTCGACCTGACGGAGGCAGGCACCCAGAAGCGGCTCGCGGTCCACGTCGTCCAGGAGGCGGGGCAGGTCCCCGGCGTCGCCCGCCTCGGCCCCGACCCGCTCGCCGCCGACTTCGACGAGGCCCGCCTCGCCGCGCTCCTCGCGGGCGAACGGCGCCGGCTGAAGGGCGCCTTGCGCGACCAGGGCCTGATCGCCGGCGTCGGCAACGCCTACAGCGACGAGATCCTGCACGCGGCGAGGATGTCCCCGTTCAAACTGGCGGCCACCCTGACACCGGAGGAGACCCACACCCTCTACGAGGCCCTGCGCGCCACGCTCACCGAGGCGGTCGAGCGCTCACGGGGCCTGGCGGCGGGACGGCTGAAGGCCGAGAAGAAGAGCGGTCTGCGCGTCCACGGCCGCGCCGGCGAGCCCTGCCCGGTCTGCGGCGACACCATCGCAGAGGTCTCCTTCAGCGACTCCTCGCTGCAGTACTGCCCCACCTGCCAGACGGGCGGCAAGCCGCTGGCGGACCGGAGGATGTCGCGGCTGCTGAAGTAGCCGTAGGCGGGGTGAGGCGGTCACCGGTGGGCGCTGCCACCAGGTAGGCGACCAGCATGAGCACGCCCAGGACCAGGACCGGCATCCCGGCGAGGGCTGTCGTCCTGGGCGGGCGCCCTGAGCCTCTTGAGCCCCTGGTCGGCGTGGCGGTCGTTGGCGATGATCAGCGCGTGTCTGGCATCAGTTCCGCGATGTCCTCGGCGTCCGCACCCTCCTCGGTCACGAGGATGCGCAATGTCCCGTCCCGTCCACCGGATGAGCCCCTTCCGGTCGCACGCACAGGGGCGGCGCGGAGTCGGATCCTCGGTGGCTCCACGTCCTTCACCTCCATGTTCCGTCGGCCGCCGTGCGGTCGCAAATCCCGTATGTTCCGGGCAGATCGGCGGGGACATCGACTTGCGGAACTGCCGTGACGGAAAGACGGTGGAATCACCCGCTCGGGAACTTCACCAGAAACCACATCACCGCGGTGGCGACAGCGAACGGCCTTCGGCAGAGGGAAAACCGCCATGAACGCACAAGCGGAGTACGAGACACCGGATCGCCTCTACTGCGCCCAACCCCCGCAGCCACAGCCGGTGTTGCGATCGGACCTCGGTCACGACCGGGCCGCCGCCATACTCCAGAACCGCACGAAGTGGGCCAACGGCACCGTCCTGCACTACGCCTTCCTCGACGAGGGCGGAGACGTGGGAGGCCCGGAGCAACTGGAAGAGGTCCGGCACGCCTTCGGCAAGTGGAAGGGCCTGGGGATCGGGCTGGAGTTCACAGAGGTGACCTCTCCCGACGAGTCCGAGATCCGCATCGCTTTCAGCACGAGCGAGGGCTCCAAGTCGACCGTCGGCAGGGACGCCCTGACCGTCGGCACGGACGAGCCCACGACGCACTACGGCTGGAAGCTGAACAGCCCGTACGGCAGGGCCACCGCGCTCCACGAGCTCGGCCACGTCATCGGTTTCGCCCACGAGCACCAGAATCCGGACGCCGGAATCGTGTGGGACGACGAAGCCGTCTACGACGATCTCGCGGGACCGCCCAACCGATGGCCGCGGGATGTCACCTACCACAACATCCTGCGCAAGCTGAGCAGGAGCGAGGTGAGGGGTTCCCCGTGGGACCCGGGGTCGGTCATGGAGTACCCGTTCGGGCCGGGACTGATCGTGAAGCCGGAGCAGTACGGCCGCGACGGCATCCCGGATCCCCTCGACCTCTCGGCCGTCGACAAGGACCGTGTCCAGCGGTGGTACCCGGCGCTCGCCGCCCGGCCGGCCCGGCTGGAACCCTACCGTTCACAGGCACTGCGGCTGTCCTCCGGCGAGCAGGTGGACTTCGAGATCGTTCCCACGGAGACCCGTAGGTACGAGATCGGCACCTTCGGGGACGCCGACTTCCTGCTGGTTCTCTTCGAGGAGCGCGACGGCGAGCTGCGCTACGCCGGCGGGGACGACGACAGCGGCGAGGAACGCAACGGCCGGCTCCGGATGCGGCTGGTCAAGGGGCGGAGGTACGTCGCCCGGGCCCGGCTCTACTCGACCTGGAACAGCGGGGGCGCGGCGCTCATGTACTGGTGAGTGCCCGCCCACGACGCCGTCGTCAGTGGGACTCGAGCGTCACCAGGTGCTCCCCGGCGGAAGTGCGCAGCTCGTAGCGGACGATCTCGTCGGGGTGCCAGGCCGCGGCGCCCTGCATGGTGTTGGGGCGGGCGTCGTGCTTGGGGACGTTCCAGCTGGTGACCGTCTGCTCGGAGCCGTCGAGGCCGATGGCGATCAGCCGGCAGGAGCGGGGACCCGCCCCGTCCTTGACCTCGAGTTCCACATGGCTGCCCCACGCCTCGTTCTCGGTGGTGACCTGCGCCCACACCCCGGACTTCTCGTCCGTCGCGGTGACCCGTACGGCGCCGTCGCCCTCGGCGCCGCCGCCCGCCAGCATCGCGATCACGGGGCCGGCCAGAGCGACCACCACCGAGGCTGCCACGGCGTAGAGCACCCGCCGGCGCACGGCCCGGTGCCGGGCCGCCACCTCGCCCAGCAGTCGGTCCAGCAGCTGCGGGCCGGGTCCGGCGAAGGGGTGCACGGCGCGCGGGGTGGCGCGCCGGTAGAGCATCATCTGCCGTGCGGTGGGGCCGAATTCGGTGACCTGCGCCGCGCACTGAGGACACTCCATGAGGTGGTCCTCGAAGCGGAAGGCTTCCGCTTCGTCCAGCACGCCGAGCGCGTACGCGCCGACGTCGCGATGCCTTTCCAGGGACCTCATGCCGAAACCTCGTGCCTTTGAGTGCCAGTGGGGTTACTCCTTGCTCCCACCGGTACGCACCCGGCCGTCGAATCACTCAAGCCACGTACCGAATCGTGACCCAGATGTTCGGAGCGGACCGGTCCCCGGATTGGTGCGAATCTAAAAAAGATGAATCGCCAGGTGGCCGAGGGGCAGTCCGAGCTGCCAGGCGAGTGTCCAGACCTTGGGTCCCTCGTCCTCGCCGACCACCGGCGCACCGCCGGGAACCGCGTTGAGATCGGGAGCGAGCAGCTCCGTCTCCTCCAGCCAGCGCCAGGCCGCGGCCGCCAGGTCGAGATCGGGAGCCGGTGCGTCCGACTCGGCCGCCTCGGCCTTCAGTTGAGACATACGTTCGTCGACCCAGTTCTGCCACGGCTGGTCGTACGCCGTGAGCGAAAGCCAGGTCTCCAGTTGGGTGACGACCCGGATGCCGGGCAGTTCGCCGTCGGTGTCGGACAGGAAGATGGTGAGCGCCAGGGCGTCGCGCCCGGCGCGGAACTCGAAGGACGTCGGCGGCATCAGATCGCCGGTCCGCAGCAGTTCGTCGGCGATGTACTCGGCGTACAACCAGGCCATGGGGACGGTGAGTTCACCGCCGCCGGTGCCGTCCGTGCTCTGGTGACCTCTGTGCAGCATCCCTTCCTGCCTTCCTCCGGTGCTTGCGCTCGCCCGTTGCCGGGACGCTGGGGACCCGGTCACCGGGCCCCATCCGGAACACGGATAAGGACACCCGATTACTCAAAGGGGGTCCACGGCAAGGCGCTTTACGGAGGCTTGACCCAGTCGTGGGTTTCAGCGCAGGTCGGCCGCGTATCCCGGAAGCACCCGGCGCAGGGCGCGCAGTGCGTAGTACGCGCGGGACTTCACGGTACCGGGCGGGATCCCGAGGGCTTCGGCGGCCTCCGCCACACTGGCCCCCTGGAAATACACCAGCACCAGTACTTCACGGTGCTCCGGAGTGAGTGTCTTCACAGCCTCGCGCACGTCGAGGGTGGCGGCCGCCCGCTCGGCGTGGTCGGCGCAGACGGGCGCGTTCTCCAGCACCGCGTCCCCGACCTCCGCGGGTCGCGCCTGCCGGGCCCGCCGCGCGTCGATCGCGAGCCGCCGGCCGACGGTGAGCAGCCAGGGCCGTACGGAGTCGAAGGCGTCGGCGCGCAGGGCCTCGGGATGCTGCCAGGCGCGTACCAGGGTCTCCTGGACGAGGTCCTCTGCGCGCTGGCGGTCGCCGTCGCACAGCCTCAGCAGCAGCGCGAAGAGCGGCCTGCCGTGCTCCCGCTGGAGTGCGGCGAGCTCGTGCTCGGCGGTCGTCGTCCGGGCGTTGAGGGTGGTTCCGGCGGTCATGGGCGTATGGCACCGCAGTGCGCCGGTTCGGGACAGGGCACGCACACGGATCTGCGGCGGACGGTCGATCGCGTCGACGAACGGTTCGACGAACGGTCCGGGCTACGCCGATCGCGGGCATCGGCCCTGGACGAAGGGAGTGCCGGGGCGGACGGCCGCCTCTCATGGATTAGTACTGATACATGCGTAAATATGACAATTCATGGAAAGTGGGGTGAACCGGTGATCGCCCGCAGACACCAGGTGGCCCTGGCCCTGACGGCCCTCCTCACCTCGGCCGCCGCCTGCCAGGCCCACGACCACGGGCCGACCGGGCGGCCCGGCCGCCCGGCGCCGTCCGCCGCCCGCGGCTTCACGCTCGTCGCCTCCGGCGACATCCTTCCGCACACCAGCGTCATCGACCGCGCCCGCTTCGACGCCGGGGGCACCGGCCACGACTTCCGTCCGATGCTCGCGGGCATCAAACCCGTCGTCTCCGGCGCCGATCTGGCGCTGTGTCACATGGAGACGGTGTACGGCGCCGACGGCCTCTACACCGGCTACCCGGACTTCAAGTCCCCGCCGGAGATCGCCGCGGCCCTCGCCGCCACCGGCTACGACGGCTGCTCCACCGCCTCCAACCACAGCCTCGACGACGGCGCCCCCGGCGTACAGCGCACCCTCGACGCGCTCGACGCCGCCGGCGTACGGCACGCGGGCACCGCCCGCACCGAGGCCGAGGGCAACTCGGTCACGCTCCTGCGCGCGGGCCCGGCGAAAGTCGCCCACCTCGCCTACACCTACGACACCAACGGCCACCCCGTCCCGCAGGGGCGGCCCTGGACCGTCAACCTCCTCGACGAGAACCGGATCCTCGCCGACGCCAAGGCCGCCCGGAAGGCGGGCGCCGACGTGGTCGTCGTCTCCGTGCACTGGGGCACCGAATGGCAGGACGCCCCGGACGACCGCCAGCTCACCCTCGCCCGCACCCTCACCGCCTCCCGCACGGGCGGCCGCCCCGACATCGACCTGATCCTCGGGACGCACGCCCACGTCCCCCAGGCGTACGAGAAGGTCAACGGCACCTGGGTCGTCTACGGCATGGGCGACCAGATCGCGGGCGAGATGTTCAACCACCAGGGCGTCCAGGACGCGCGCGGAAACCAGTCCACCGTCGCCCGTTTCACCTTCGCCCCGCCCGCCCGGTCCGGCGGTCGCTGGCAGGTGCGCAAGGCCGAGTTCGTGCCGCAGCTGTTCGACATCGACGCCGGCCGGGTGGTCGACATCGACAAGGCCCTCGCCCAGGGCGCGGGCGTCGAGGGGGTGCGCGACCGGATCAGAGAGGTCGTCCTGGGCCGGGGCGCGGCGAAGGACGGGCTGGTGATGGGGAAGTGAGCCGGGAGTAGGCGCCCACGGGGTGGCCGGGGGCTACGGCACCACCGTCACCGGCCACCGCCCCGCCTTCACCAGCCGCACCGCGACGGACCCCACGATCCGGTGGCCGGCCTGCTCGGAGGCGCCCACCACCACCGCGTCCGCCCTGAGCTGGTCCGCCGCCCTCACGAGACCGCCGTAGGGGTCGCCGTGGAAGGTGTGGAACTCCCAGCGCACGTCGAATATCCCCCGGGTGCGCTCGGTGGCCTCCCGGATCTGCGCGACCAGGTCCCGGGCGATCTCGTCGGTCGTCTCCGCGACCGGCACCCCGAGCGCCGCGCCCGCCGCCAGCACCGGCTGCACGTACACCACGGCGAGCAGCGCGTGCTGCCGGCGGGCCAGGCCACCGGCGTAGGCCGCGGCCCGTAGTGAGGGTTCGGAGCCGTCCACCCCGACGAGGATGACCTTGGGCCCGTCCGTGCCCCGCTCGAACTGGTGCGCGGGCTGCTGCGAGTGCTGTTCCGTCACGGCCAGAGGCTATCGGAAGCCGCAGGTCCGGCCGGTGCGCGGGCCGCTCGACGGGCGGTCCTGGCCCGGTGTTCCTACAGTCGGAACATGAGTGCCACCGTGGAGACCGCCACGGCCGAGGGCATCCCGGGCCCGGCACGGCGGCCCGCCGGCCGCTTCCTCGGCCGGGTGCCCGAAGGCTTCGCGACCTTCTTCGGCGCCCTCGGCCTGCTCTGCGTCCTGCTGGCCCTGGTCCCGCCGCTGCGCCGCCTGCTGCGCCCGGTCGTCCGCTTCCTTGACCTGCTGATCGTCCCGGTCAGCGCCAACCTCGCCTACGCCGTCTTCCTCTTCCTGCTGGCCGCGGCCACCGCCGCCCGCAAGAAGGTCGCCTGGTGGCTGGTCGTCGTCTACCTCGGCCTGCTCGTCCTCACCGACATCCTCGGCGTGGCCGTCGGCCTGTACGCGCAGTCCGTCCCGTCCCTGGTGGTGTGCGCGCTCGCGCTGGCCCTCCTGGTCGTCGCCCGCGGCGAGTTCTACGCCGCCTCCCGCCGCGCGGCGGTCCGGCGGGCGCTCGCCGTCCTGCTCGCCGGGCTGGTCCTGGCGATCCTCGCGGGCTGGGGCCTGGTGGAACTGTTCCCGGGGACGCTGCCGCAGAGCCAGCGTCCGGGATGGGCCGCCAACCGGGTCCTCGGCGGGCTGGTCTCCCCCCGCTCCTTCGACGGCCGGCCGCCCCGCCCCCTCTTCTTCCTCCTCGGCCTCTTCGGCGCCCTCGCCCTCCTGAACGCCGCCGCCACCCTCTTCCGCTCCCAGCGGATGGAAGCGGCCCTGCACGGCGACGAGGAATCCCGCATCCGGGCCCTGCTCAAGGCCTACGGGGACCAGGACTCCCTCGGCTACTTCGCCACCCGGCGCGACAAGGCCGTCGTCTTCTCACCCAGCGGCAAGGCCGCCGTCACCTACCGCGTCGAGGCCGGTGTCTGCCTCGCCAGCGGCGACCCCGTCGGCGACCGCGAGGCCTGGCCGCACGCCATCGCCGCCTGGCTGGACGCCGCCCGCCTGCACGCCTGGGCGCCCGCGGTCATGGGCGCCTCCGAGGACGGCGCGAAGGCCTTCGCCCGTGCCGGACTCGGCGCCCTCCAGCTCGGCGACGAGGCGATCCTGCCGGTCGCCTCCTTCGACCTCGGCGGCCGCGAGATGCGGGTCACCCGGCAGGCCGTGAACCGGGTGCGGCGCACCGGCGCCGGCTGCCGCGTCCGCCGCCACTCCACCCTCACCGACCAGGAGATGGAGGAGGTCCTCGGCCGCGCCGACGCCTGGCGCGACACCGAGACCGAACGCGGCTTCTCCATGGCCCTGGACCGCCTCGGCGACCCCGCCGACGGCGACTGCCTCCTCGTGGAGGCACTGGACGACGACGGCCGCCTCCTCGCCCTGCTCTCCTTCGTCCCCTGGGGCCGGGACGGCATCTCCCTGGACCTCATGCGCCGAGACCGCTCCGCCCCCAACGGCGTCATGGAGTTCATGGTCGCCGACCTGTGCGCCGCCGCCCCGAAGCTCGGCGTGCGCCGGATCTCCCTCAACTTCGCCGTCTTCCGTTCCGCCTTCGAGGAGGGCGCCCGCATCGGCGCCGGACCGGTCCTGCGGCTGTGGCGCCGGCTGCTGCTGTTCTTCTCCAAGTGGTGGCAACTGGAGGCCCTGTACCGCTCCAACGCCAAGTACCACCCCGAGTGGTACCCGCGCTTCCTCTGCTACGCCGACGCCGGCTCCCTCGCCCGGGTCGGCCTCGCCTCCGGCATCGCCGAGGGCTTCGTCTCCGTACCCTCGCTGCGCAAGCTCTGGGGCAAGAGGAGCTCCAAGGGCGGGCCCCGCCCCGCCACCACCGAGGGCCTGCCGCCGTTGGCGGCGCTCGGCCTCGACGGAGGGGACGAGGCCGGGGACGCAGGTCCGGACGCGGGCCTGCCCGAGCAGGTCCGTGTCCGGCACCGCAAGCTCGACCGGCTGCGCGCCGAGGGCATCGACCCCTACCCGGTCGGCGTCCCGCTCCGCACCCACACCCTCGCCCGGATCCGTACGGGGGAGACGGTCACCGTCGCCGGCCGGATCATGCGGGTACGCGACTTCGGCGGCATCGTCTTCGTGACGCTGCGCGACTGGTCGGGCGACCACCAACTCGCCCTCACCCACGAAGCCCTCGGCTCCTTCAGGTCCGACACCGACCTCGGCGACCACCTCGTCCTCACGGGCACGGCCGGGACGAGCGACACCGGCGAGCCCACCGTCTTCGTCACCTCCTGGCAGCTCACCGCCAAGTGTCTGCGGCCCCTGCCCGACAAGCGCCGCGGCCTCACCGACCCCGAGGCCAAGGTCCGCATGCGCTGTCTCGACCTGGTCGCGAGCCCCGCCGCCCGCGATGTCGTCCGCGCCCGCTCCCACGCCGTACAGGCGCTGCGCCAGGGCCTGTTGGAGCGCGGCTACCTCGAGGTCGAGACCCCGATGCTCCAGCGGATCCACGGCGGCGCCAACGCCCGCCCCTTCACCACCCACATCAACGCCTACGACCTCGACCTCTATCTGCGCATCGCCCCCGAGCTGTACCTCAAGCGGCTCTGCGTCGGCGGCCTGGAGAAGGTCTTCGAGATGGGCCGCACCTTCCGCAACGAGGGCGTCTCCTACAAGCACAACCCCGAGTTCACGATGCTGGAGGCCTACCAGGCGTACGCCGACTACGACGTGATGCTCGACCTGGTCCGTGAGCTGATCCAGGGCGCGGCCACGGCCGCCTTCGGCTCACCGGTCGCCCGCAAGGACGGGCGGGAGCACGACATCTCGGGGGAGTGGCCGGTCCGGACGGTCCACGGCGCGATCTCCGAGGCGCTCGGCGAGCAGATCGACGCCGACACCACGCTGACGGTCCTGAAGCGGCACTGCGACCGCGCCAAAGTCCCGTACACACCGGACGACGGCCGGGGCGACGTCGTCCTGGAGATGTACGAACGCCTGGTCGAGGAGCGGACCCAACTCCCGACCTTCTACAAGGACTTCCCCACCGACGTCTCCCCGCTCACCCGGCAGCACCGCACCGACCCGCGGCTCGCCGAACGCTGGGACCTCGTCGCCTTCGGCACCGAACTCGGCACCGCCTATTCGGAGTTGACCGACCCGGTCGAACAACGCCGACGCCTCACCGAACAGTCCCTGCTCGCCGCCGGCGGAGACCCCGAGGCGATGGAACTCGACGAGGACTTCCTCGACGCCCTCGAGTACGCGATGCCTCCGACCGGCGGCCTCGGCATCGGCGTCGACCGCCTGGTCATGTTCCTCACCGGCCTCACGATCCGCGAGACCCTGCCGTTCCCGCTGGTACGACACCGCTGATCCGGACCTCTTCAACTGTTCGGACCGACCGTGACTGCGCCGGGCGGGTGGAATCGTGCCGCCGGTCCGGTGTCGGTGTGGTGGGTCGGGGCCCGGCCGGGCGACTGATGACTGCATGAAGAAGGATCAGTTGTTCACGCGCCGCCGGGCGTTGATCGCCGGCGCCACCGCCGTCGGAGCGGTCGGCACGGCCGGAGTGTTCCTGTGGGGCGAGGACGGCAAGCCGGTCCGGGCCGCCGCCCCCGCCGCGGGCGCCCCGGCGCAGAGCCTGCCGCTGAAGCCCTCCGCCTACCGCCTGCAGCCGCTGACCGGCTACGGCCCCCCGCGCACCGCCCCCCGCCGCACCCCGGTGCGCCACGAACCGCTGCTGAAGATGACCGGCCGCGGCCGCACCATGGTGCTGACCTTCGACGACGGACCCGACCCCCGCTACACCCCGGGCATCCTCGACACGCTGGCCCACTACGACGTGCGCGCGATGTTCTTCGTGTGCGGGGAGATGGCCGCCCTCAACCAGGACCTGCTGGGACGGATGGCCGACGAGGGCCACGTCGTGGGCAACCACACCTGGTCCCACCCCCTGCTGACCGGCCTCACCCGCCGTCAGATCCGCTCCGAGATGTCCCGCACCAGCGACGTCATCGAAGAGGGCTGCGGTGAGCGGCCCCGCTGGTTCCGCGCCCCCTACGGCGCCTGGAACCGTGCCGCCTTCCAGCTCGGCGCCGAACTGGGCATGGAGCCGCTCGCCTGGACGGTCGACACCCTCGACTGGACCGCCCCCGGCGAGGGCACCATCGTCGAGCGGGTCGAGAAGGGCGCCGCCCCCGGCGTCGTGGTGCTCTCGCACGACGCCGGGGGCGACCGCTCGCAGAGCGTGCGGGCACTGCGCGCATATCTGCCGCAACTGCTGGACTCCGGCTACCACATCACCGTCCCGCGACGGCGGTACACCTGAGGTGAGCCCTTCGCCCGCCCGGCCGGGAACCGCTCAGCGGACCTCGGCCAGGCGGGCGAAGGCGACGACGTTCCCGTCGTATCCGCTCGCCTTGGAGAAACCGCCGCCACAGGTGATGACCCGCAATTCGGGGGAGCCCTTGGAGGCGTAGACACGGTCGCCGGGGAAGTTGTTCTTCTCGAAGACCTCGATGCCGTAGATCTCGAAGACCGCCGTCTTTCCGTCCCCCCGCGACACCTCGACGCGATTTCCCTTCTTCAGGGCCCCGAGACCATAGAAGACGGCCGGTCCCAGCTTGTTGTCGACATGGCCGACGACGACCGCGGTCCCCTTTTCGCCTGGCGAGACGCCACCGGTGAACCAGCCGGCCAGATTCGGGTCCTCCGGCGGCGGCGCGCCGACCCAGCCGTCCGCGTCCAGGCCGACCGACGTGACCGGCGCGTCCACCCGGATGGCGGGGATCCGGACCCGGTCCGGCACGGCGTAGGGCAGCGGTGCCGGGGCCCGGCCGAAGGCGCCGGCGGTGCGGCCGTCCGCGGCCGCCGCCGACGCGGGCTGCGGCGGGCCGATGTCGAACTCTCCCGACCCGTTCCGGATGAGCGCGAGACCGGTCAGCAGAACAAGCGCTATCACGCCCCATGGGGCGCGCTTCCGCCGCCGCTCCTCTTCTTCCGCCACCTCGGACAGCTCGTACGCAGACATTCGCCATCCCCTTTCGACGCGGCCGTCACCGCGTCCCTTCGCGCATACGAGAACGCTAAGTCCCCGGGCGGGAACCGGCGACGGGGCAGCAGCGAACGGGTGGCTCCTACGCCTTTCGGTGCGCCATCCGAGTTGCCGACGGAAGGAATTTTCTGACGGTCCGTGACCTGCGGCAATATCCGATTGTGTGCATTTCGTTCGGCGTGTCCTCTCACCAGGACGGACCATTCCCGAAATGCGGGCGCGTGCACGGCATCTGAGGGTCATTTCGGGAGGTGCCTACTCGCCGACATGCCGGGGACGGGCCCCGGGGCGCCTTCCGCGGAGGATCACATGCGCATCACTCGTGTTCTGGCGGTCTCGGCGGCCTCGGTCGCCGCGGTCGCCTCTCTCGGCGTCACCGCCCCGGCCGCCGTCGCGCGCGACGGCATGGGCGCCAACCCGAGCAACATCGTGGCCCTGCCCGCCGTCATCGCCCGCGGTGGCCAGATGACGGTCACCGTCGACGGCTGCCCCGGCGGCGGAACCATGACCTCGGCGGCGTTCCCCCAGGCCAACCTGACGCCGATCAACGGCGCCAACCAGACCGCCAAGGGGACGGCCACCATCAACGAAAACGCCCGGCCCGGCACCTACGACATCACCGTCAACTGCTCCGGCCGGACCCTGACCCGCCCGGCCGCCTTCACCGTCATCGGCGGTGTCCGCGGCGGTATCGGCGGCAGCACCACCACCGGCGCCACCCCGACCGACATGGCGATCGGCGGCGGTCTCGTCGCAGCGGCCCTGGTCGGGGGTGGTCTGTTCTGGATGCGCCGCCGCGCCGAGCGCCGCGTCTGAGGTCCGCCCCGAAGGGGACCGCACGTCGCACGTGACGCGGGCCTTCGTCCCGGTCCCGCCGGGATCCGGGGCGAAGGCCCGCGCACGGCGGAGTTGTCGGCGGTGTGCCGTCAGCCGCCGTCCCCGCCGGCGCGGCGTCGCGAGAAGTAGTACGCGGCGCCGACCGAGCCCACGATGAGCGCGGCGCCCAGCCCGATCTCCTCGAGGTCGAACCCGGCGACGGTGCCGCCCTCACCGGCCTGCACGCCCCGCGGGACCGGATAGGGCACCGGTGTGGGGTCGACCGGACGGCCGCCGGCGATCGTCAACTCCGTGACGGCGCTGATGCCGCCACAGGCGAACGTCACCCGGTACGAGGCACCCGCCCTGGCGTCCCGGTCGACCCTGGCCACCGCGGAGGAGGACCCCCTGGGGATGACGACCGCGTCGAACACGCCCGAGGAGACCGTCACGGAGCTTCGGCAGCCACTGGCGTTGCGGTCCACCTGAAGACTGACCTGTCCGCCCGCCGCGATCGTCGAGGGCAGCACGCTGTAGCCGTTGGACATGACGTAGTGGTCGTCGTCGTCGCTCGCGACGGCGGCGGCGGGTGCGGAGAGGGCCAGGGCGGTGACGCCCAGCAGTGCGGCCGAAGCGACGCGTATCGCGTGCATGGTGGATCCTCCGGTCCCCGAGGAGCAGCGGCGGACCTTTTTCCGCTCGCGCCATAAATGCACCTCGATGACCGAAACGCTAGGAACATGTGTGCGCTCCCGCGCGCGCAGTCGCGCGAATGGGGCAAGCGTGTGGGCCGCTCAGGGGATGCCGTTCCCGCAACCGGGGGACGGTGACGGCGTGGCGGCCGTCCCCCGTCGCGGGAGCGTGCGGTGAGCGGACGTCAGCCCTTGACGCCGGGGAACAGATGGAGGAACGGTTCCGCCGACGCGGTGACGCCCCGGCTGTAGGGCGCGTCGAAGTCCCAGATGAGGAAGAGCAGGAACGCGATCAGCGCGGAGAACAGCCCGGCCAGCACCAGTTCGCGGGGTGTGCGCCGGATCTGCAGCGCGAAGACCATGCCGATGGTGATGCCGGCCCCCGCCAGCAGTCCGAACCACACCACGCCCGGCATGGTCGCCCCGGTCGACTCGGCCCGGGCGTTGCGCGCCTGGTCCGCGGCGGCCATCTGGTCGAGCAGCGGCTGGTAGGCCTGCGCCTGGAAGTCGGACGCCGGCACGTAGTCGGTGACGTCCACCCGGACCCGCTGGAGGAGTTCGTCGCCGCGCTTCGTCACCTCGCCGTCTTCGGCCATCGACTTCCACTCGGTGGTGACGACGTGTCCGACATAGGCGTTGACATCCTCCCGAATACGGTCACGGGCGTCGGCCGGGTAGACGCGTACCCGCTCCGAGATCTCGTGGAGCGCCTGCGCCTCCGCCTGGACGTGGTCCTGGGCGACACTGCGCGCCTCCCAGACGCCGGCGATGGCCAGGCCCAGGACGATGGCGTACACCACGCCGATCCACATCGTCATGTACTCGATGACGTCCGGGGTCTCGGAGGGGTCCTCGTCCTCGGGCGCCCTGCGGTGCCGTAGGAGGGTGATGACGACCACCACCGCGCAGGCGGCGAGCATCGCGAGGGTGAGAACAAGCCATTCCGGCAAGAGATGCCTCCAGGGTCGGCACTAGCGCGGCCGCAGCGCGGCGACGGCGATCACCGCGGGCACGGTGACGAGCAGGACGTAGGTGACCGGCGACTGGCCACGGCGTACCGGTCGCTGCCGCGGCGAGGCGTGGTACGCCGGGTAGCTCACCGGGGTCGCGGACGGGCGTGGCGTGGGCGTCGGCTTCGGCTCGGGGGCGGGAGCCGGTGGGGGCGGCGGGGGTGTGGGGGCCGGCCGCGGGAGCGGTGCCGCGGGGCGGGGCGGCGCGGGCGCCGGTGGCGGCTTCGGGCGCGGCTCCGGCGCGTGCGGCCTGGGCTCGGGAGGCGGTGGCGGGGGCTTCGGGGGCGGGGTGGGGGCCGGGGTGGGTGTGGGGGTCGGCGTCGGCTTGGGCGGGGGC
The DNA here is from genome assembly GCF_042737245.1 of Streptomyces sp. NPDC060002. Lineage (NCBI taxonomy): Bacteria > Bacillati > Actinomycetota > Actinomycetes > Kitasatosporales > Streptomycetaceae > Streptomyces > Streptomyces sp. NPDC060002. The sequence goes on along the minus strand of NZ_JBHWUW010000001.1, from coordinate 309,960 downwards.
TTCGGCTTCGGCGGGGTGGGGGTCGGGGTGGGCGTCGGCGTCGGTTCCGGGCACACCGGGGGAGTCGGCCACGAGTGACTCCCCGCGACCGCCACCGCCTCGGTGCCGTCCGGGCCGGTCGAGGCGTACGCGCACGCGTCGGCCGCGGCCACCCCGGCCGGGACGGCCGCGAGGATCCAGGCCGCGGTCACCAGGGCCAGAGTCCGGGTGAGAAGGGCGGATCGGGTCGGTTCGGGTCCATGCACGACGGAGATCATGCGGCGTCTCGTACCGGCTCACGCCCACGCCCGGTGGGGATTGCCCCGAACGGGGGAAGTTCACGTCCACAGGTTTGCCGGGCGGTGCGTTCGCGCATGCGGGAGGCCGTGCGCATGTGCGATCCGGCGGCCCCGTCGCGGCCGGTGTCACAGGTCGCGAAAAGAATTTTGTGCCGTGTTTGAACACAACGACCGTCACCATGCGTATTCAGTGCCGTGCGGCGGCGCAGCAGGGCGCTGCAACACCTTGTGACGATCGGGGAGTTGTTGAGGATGAAGACCACCTGGCGGAGCGCCTCACTTGCGGCGAGTGCTGTGGCCGTGCTGGCGCTGACGACGGCGTGCGGTTCTGAGAGCGGCACGTCGTCGAGCCAGAACGTCGGGGCCACGGCTCCGGCCGGTGGCATCGCGGGCGTCGGCGTGGGCACGGGCGTCGGCAGTGGCGTCGGCTCCGGTGCGAGCGCCAGTGCGACCGGAGGGGCCGCCGCGCAGGGCGCCGGCGAACTGGCCATCACCGCGAACGGCGAACTCGGCAAGATCCTTACCGACGGCGGCGGCAAGACCCTCTACCGCTTCGACGCGGACACCGCCGAACCCCCGAAGTCGAACTGTGACGGCGACTGCGCGACCGCCTGGCCGCCGGTCTCCGCCGATGACATCTCCGCCGGCGACGGCATCGACAAGTCGCTGCTGGGCGAGGTCACCCGCACCGACGGCACCAAGCAGCTGACCGTTGCCGGCTGGCCCGCGTACTACTACGCCAAGGACGCCAAGGCCGGTGACACCACCGGTCAGGGCGTGGGCAACAAGTGGTTCGCGCTCACCCCCGAGGGCAAGAAGGCCAAGTCCGGCTCGTCCTCCGAGTCCGGCACCGAGCTGGCCGGGCTGTCCGTCCGCAAGGACGCCAACCTCGGCGAGATCGTCGTCGACAAGAACGGCATGACGGTCTACCGCTTCCTGAAGGACAAGGCCTGGCCCGAGCCGGTGTCGAACTGCAACGGCGCCTGCCTCGAGAAGTGGCCGGCCGTCGCGCCGGTCGCGTTCAACGAGACCGAGGGCATCCAGGAGAAGGGCTACATGAACTTCACCCGGTCCGACGGCACCAAGCAGCAGACGATCAACTGCTCGCCGATCTACACCTTCTCCGGTGACAAGTCGCCCGGCGACATCAACGGCCAGGGCGTGGGCGGCACGTGGTACGCCGTCGCGCCGAACGGAAAGCTGGTCGGAGCGCCGGCGCAGTAGAGGTCACCTCCCCAGGGCTGATCCCACAGCTGCCCCATCGCGCACGACCGTTGGTCCGCCCCCTCCGCGCCGCACGGAGGGGGCGGGCCGTTGTGCGTTGTGCTTGTCCGTTCCGCCGGTCCGCCGTGCTTGTCCGGGTGCCGCTTCCTGTGCGTAGACTTTCGCCGCCCCGCGGACCGCTCCGGAACCCTCCGGAACGACCCGGGAACCTCAAGTAGCCCGTCGGGGGACGTCGATTCGGCACGTGCCGCAGGCAGTGACCGGGAACGGACGGTCAATTTCCGTTTCCACTCGCCCCTTTGGCGGGCGATCAGTAGCCTCAGCTCGAACACCGGATCGCCTACGCCTTGGAGAGATAGATGGAGCGACCCGCATGGGCCCCTCGGAGCATCGACATCTCGGTGCCGAGCGTCTCGCGGATCTACGACCACTACCTGGGCGGCTCGCACAACTTCGAGGTCGACCGGGAAGCAGCCCGCAAGGCCATGGAGTTCCTGCCGGGGCTTCCGAAGATCAGCCAGGCGAACCGGGCGTTCATGCGCCGCGCCGTGCGGTACGCGGCCGACGAGGGCGTCACCCAGTTCCTCGACATCGGCTCCGGCATCCCCACCTTCGGCAATGTGCACGAGGTCGCCCAGGCGGTGAGTCCCGGGGCGCGCGTGGTCTACGTCGACCACGACCCGGTGGCCGTCGCGCACAGCCAGGCGGTGCTGGCCGGCAACGCCGACGCGGATGTCGTGGCCGCCGATCTGCGCAAGCCGCAGGAGATCCTGCGCAGCCCGCAGGTGGCGCAACTGATCGACCTGGACCGGCCGGTGGCGCTGCTGCTCGTCGCCGTACTGCACTTCGTGGAGGACGCGGACGACCCGTTCGCGGCGGTGAAAGAGCTCACCGCCGCGCTCGCGCCCGGCAGTCTGCTCCTGCTCACCCATGCCTCGTACGAGGGAATCCCACTGCCACCGGAGCGGGCCGGGGGCGCCGTGGACGTGTACAAGGACATCCGCAACCCGCTGATCATGCGCTCGCGTGACGAGATCGCGCGGTTCTTCGAGGGGTACGACATGGTGGAACCCGGACTGGTGCCGATGCCGCACTGGCGGCCGGACACGGCGCCGGAGGACGAGGACCCATGGGCCCTCTCCGGTTTCGCCGGCGTGGGGCGTACGGCGTGACCGCCGAGCCGGACGGGCCGGAGGACAGACTGAGGCGGTTCGCGACGATCTGGAGCCGGGCCGTGTTCCCGGTGACCTCGACGTCGCTGACCCGGCCCGAACTGGAGGAAGAACTCCTGCCGCTGGCCCGGCGGTTGCGCGGGGCGCTGCTGGAGCGAGCTTTCGACGCCGACACGGGAAAGGCGGTCGGCGCCGCCCTCGTCGACGCGCACTGCACCGACCCCGAGGCACTCAGCCGCTCCCTCGACTGCGTCGACGCCTATCTGGTGCTCTACTGCGGCGAGAACGGGCTCCAGGAGGATCTGCGCGCCCGTTCCGCCAGGCTCCAGCACGCCATGGCGGCCGGTTACGCACAGGCCCTGCGCGAGCGCACGCTCGCCGAACAGGAAGCCATCGCCCAGGCCGCGTTGCGGGCCCAGGGCGTGGTCGCGCTGGCGCTGCACGCGAGCGAGGCCCGCTTCCGCGCCGTCTTCGAGGGCGCCGCGATAGGAATCGGCATCGCCGACCTGGAAGGCAACGTCCTCCAGGTCAACGGGGCGTTGCTGCGCATGTTCGGCGGCTCGGAGCAGACCCTGCGCGGCCGCAAGGTCCAGGACCTGACCCATCCCGAGGACGCGCCCCAGACCTGGAGACTGTACGACGAGCTGGTCCGCGGCGAACGCGAGCACTACCACACGGAGAAGGCGTTCAGCCGCCCCGACGGAACTGCCCTGTGGACCAATCTGACGGTCTCCCTGCTGCGCGACGCGGACGGCGCCCCGCAGTACTCGCTGGCCCTGATGGAAGACACCACCGAGCGCCGGCTGCTCAACCTCCGGCTGCGCTACGAGGCCACCCACGACGCGCTCACCGGCCTGCCCAACCGCACCCTGTTCTTCGAACGCCTGGAGAAGGCGCTCGGCGCCGGCGAGGGGCAGCGCTTCGGGCTGTGCTATCTCGACCTGGACGGCTTCAAGACCATCAACGACAGTCTCGGGCACGCGGCCGGCGACCGGCTGCTCGTCGAGGTCGCCGACCGGCTCCAGTCCTGCGCGACCGCGCCCGGTGAGATGGTCGCGCGCCTCGGCGGCGACGAGTTCGTCGCGCTGACCACCGGCCCCGACACCCGCGGTGAGGTCGACGAACTGGCCGCGCGCATCATGAACGCCCTGATCGCGCCGGTGGGCATCGACGGCCGGGATCTGACCGTGCGCGGCAGCATCGGCATCGTCGAGGGCCCGGCGGGGGAGCGCAGCGCGGCGGAGGTGCTGCGCAGCGCCGACATCACCATGTACCGGGCCAAGTCGGCGGGTGGCAACCGCTTCGAGCTCGCCGACCCGGAGGCCGACGCCCGCGCGATCACCCGCCACAGCCTGACCACCGCGCTGCCGGCGGCCCTCGACCGCGGCGAGTTCTTCATCGAGTACCAGCCGCTCGTCCACCTCGGCGACGGCAGTGTGCGCGGCGCGGAGGCCCTGGTGCGCTGGCTGCATCCGCAGCACGGGGTGCTCGGCCCCGACCAGTTCATCCCGCTCGCCGAGCACACCGGGCTGATCGTGCCGCTGGGCCGCTGGGTCCTGGAGGAGTCGGTCCGTCAGGCCGGCGAGTGGCGGGAGCGGGGCGGCGACACGGATCTCCTCCGGATCAACGTCAACCTCTCCCCGTGCCAGCTCACCCATCCCGGTCTGGTGCAGGACACCGTCGACATCCTGGAACGCGCGGGGGTCGCACCGGAGGCCCTGTGCCTGGAGGTGACCGAGTCGGCGCTGATCGGCGCCGACGACGACCTGCTCAAGCCGCTGCGCCGGCTCGCCGAGATGGGCGTCGACATCGCCCTGGACGACTTCGGCACCGGCTACTCCAACCTGGCCAACCTCCGGCGTCTCCCGGTGAGCGTGCTCAAGCTGGACCGCTCCTTCACCCAGGGCATGCAGCAGTTCCCGGCGGACCCCGTCGACCTCAAGATCGTCGAGGGGATCGTCTCGCTCGCCCACAGCCTGGACCTCGCGGTCACGGTGGAGGGCGTGGAGACCGGCGCGCAGGCCGAGCAACTGCGGATACTGGGCTGCGACACGGCCCAGGGCTGGTACTACGCCCGCCCGGGCCCGCCGGACCGGCTCCACGAGCTGGCCCTGGTGGACGCCACCGGGTGAGCGGACAACCCGGTTGCGGGAGTGCGGGGGTCACCCACGAGGATGGCCGGGTGACCCACGAGGACGACGACGTGCACCGCGCCGCGGACGACGGCCTGTACCGCGACGCGAACGACGCCGCGAACGACGGCGTGGGCGGCTGCGTGGACGAGGGCGTGGGCGAGGCGATCGCCGGGGAGCTGGCCCTGATGGACCCGGCCGTGCGTGCCTCCCGGGACCTCTTCGAGCGGCTGCTCGACCCCGAGTTCGTCGAGGTCGGCTCCTCGGGCCGCCGCTACGCGTACGAGGACATGCTGGCCTGGCTGCCCGAGCACCAGGGCAGCTCGCGGAGCGGCCCCCGCTACCGGCCGTCGGCGATCGAGGGCGTCCTCCTGGCGCCCGGTCTGGTCCACCTCACCTACGAGACGGACTTCGACGGCCGGCATGCCCGGCGCAGCTCACTGTGGCGCAAGCGCAGCGAGGAGACGGGCTGGCGGATGTACTACCACCAGGGGACCCCGGTGCCGCCCGAGGCCGCGTAGCGTCAGCCCGCCTCGCGCTCGCGTTCGCGGGCTTCCTCGGCCACGGAGACGGCGGCCCGCACCAGCGCCGCCGCGGCCTGTGAGCGGGACTGCTGCGGCCACGCGATGGCCAGGACGGCAGGAGGCGCGTCCAGGACCGGGCGGTAGACCACGCCCGGCCGGGGGTAGCGGTCGGCGACGGACGCGGGCAGCAGGGCGACGACCTCGCCGAGGCCCACCAGCGTGAGGAGCTGGGCGAGGTCCTGGCCCCTGCCGCGTACCTCGTCGATGTAGCGGTGCGCCTCGTCCGGGCGCAGGCCCAGGTCGGCGAGGCGCAACGCGGCCCGGGCGGCGAGCGGATGGCTCACGGCGAGGGCGGCGACGCGCGGCTCGGCGGCCAGGTCCTCCGTGTCCAGGCCGGTGCGGTCGTACGGCTCGTAGACCAGGGCCACATCGGCCTCGCCCCGGCACAGCAGCCGGGACTGCTCGTGCCAGGCGCACAGCCGGACGGCGACCGGCACCGCCGCGGGATCGGACGCGTACCGGGCGAGGATCCCCTCCAGCAGCCCGGCGTCCCCGTCGGCCTTCACCGCAAGCGCCAGCTTCGGCTCGGGGGCCGCGGCCCGCCGGGCCCGTCGCCCCGCGGCCTCCAGCGCGGCGAGCGCGAACCGGGCCTCCACCAGCAGGACTTCGCCCGCCGGGGTCAGCGACACGCTGTGCGTGGTCCGCTCGAACAGGACCGCCCCCAGCTCCGTCTCCAGCTGTCGGATCGCCCGGGACAGTGGCGGCGGCGAGATGCCCAGCCGGCCGGCGGCGCGGGCGAAGTTGAGCTCCTCGGCGACGGCGACGAAGTAGCGCAGCGGGCGGGACTCCATGGGCGGCCCTCCGATCGGTATTGCTCTGAGGGTAACAACCGCGAGCCGATCGATCCTTCAGTTCCGACGCGCGGGGCAGCAGGCTCGACGCATACCGACCACCGCGAGCTCTGGAGCAGTTCATGATCGTCGTCACCACTCCGACCGGCCAGATCGGCCGCGAGGTCCTGGCCCGTGTGCTCGACGCCGGCAACGGCGTGTCACCGGTCCGGGTGATCGTCCGCGACCCCGCCCGGCTCTCGCCGCAGACCCGCGAACGCGTCGAGGTCGTCCAGGGGTCCCACGCCGACCCCGCCGTCCTGAAGGAGGCGTGCGAGGGCGCCGGCCGGATCTTCTGGCTGGTGCCCCCGACGCCCGGGGCGGACAGCGTCGAGGGCCACTTCCGTGCCTTCACCGATCCGCTGTGCGAGCTGATCGAGGGCCAGGGCGTCGAGCGGGTGGTGGCCGTCTCGACCCTCGGCCGGGGCGTCGCCGAGAACGCCGGGCAGATCTCGGCTTCCCTGGCCATGGACGAGGCGATCGCCGCCACGGGCGTGCACTACCGGGCGCTGTGTCCGCCGTCGCTGATGGAGAACCTGCTCCGCCAGACGGCCTCGATCCGCGCCGAGGGTGTGTGGTCGGAGGCGCTCGCGCAGGATCGCGTGGTGCGCACCTGCGCCGTCCGGGACGTCGCCGCCGAGGCGGCCCGGCTGCTCCTGGACGACTCCTGGACCGGATACGCGGACGTTCCGCTGGTGGGCCCCGACGCCTTCAGCCCCGAGGGCATGGCCCGGGTCGTCTCCGAGGTGCTGGACCGGCCCGTACGGGTCCGGCAGATCACCGTCGCCGACCTGAGGGCGAGGCTGACGGGCTTCGGCGCCACGGAGGCCTGGGCACGGGGTGTGGCCGACATGATGCACGCCCAGAACACCCAGGGCTTCTACGGCGCCACCCAGCCCAGCACCCCGGACACCGCGCCCACGAGCTTCCGCCAGTGGTGCGAGGAGGTACTGAAGCCGGCCGTCCACGGCTGACAACGCCCGCCGCCGCACCCCGCGGGCCTGCCACACCGGCGTCGGCCCGTGGGCCTCGCCTCGCAGGAGTGGCCGCTCGGCACTCCCGCCCCGCCGACGGCGCCGCCCCGGGCAGGCGACGCCTCGCCGGCACCGGCTCGTGAGTATCGCCTGGCGGGATTGGCGTCGGGTGTGGGTGCTGGTCAGCGTTCCAGCAGCATGCGCTGGAGTTCTCGGGCCGCCCGGGGCGGGGCCACATCGCTGCGGTGTGCGAGGGCGATCGCGCGGTGCAGGCCGGGCCGGGTGAGCGGGGTGACCCGCAGCCCCCGGCCCGCCCGGGCGGCCACCATCCGGGGGACGACGGCCACCCCCAGCCCGGCCCGCACGAAGCCGAGCACCGCGTCCATCTCCCCGCCCTCCACCGCGAAGTCCGGCTCGAACCCCTCCGCCCGGCATGCGGCCACGGTCAGTTCCCGCAGGTCGTAGCCGTGCCGGAACATCACCAGACGCTCGCCCTCCAGGTCGGCGATCCGCACGGTCCGCCGCCCGTTCCCCGGCCGGGAGGCCTCCGGGGAGGACACCACCACCAGGTCCTCGCGCAGCAGCTCCACCGTCGTCAGGGCCGGGGCCGGGGTCGGCAGGGGCAGGACGACCAGGGCGAGGTCGAGGGCGCCGCGGGCCAGCTCCCGGACGAGGTCGTGCGAGCCGCCCTCCTCGATCAGCAGCCGGATGCCGGGATAGCGGTCGTGGAAGGCGCGCAGCACGTCAGGCAGCAGACCCGTGCACAGACTCGGCGTCGCCCCGAGCCGCACCCGCCCGCTGCGCAGCTGCACCAGCTCCTGCACCTCGTACCGCGCGGTCTCCGTGTCCGCGAGGATCCGCCGCGCCAGCGGCAGCAGCGCCTCGCCCGCGTCGGTGAGCGTGATGTTGCCGCGCGCCCGCAGGAACAGATCCGCCCCCAACTCCCGCTCCAGCGCCTTGATCTGCTGCGACAGCGAAGGCTGCGCCACATGCACGAGCTCGGCGGCCCGGGTGAAGTGCCGGGTCTCGGCGACCGCCACGAAGTACTGGAGCTGCTGGAACTGCATGCCCCAAGACTAGCTCGGCGATAGTCGGAGCCTATGGAATCAAGGCCAACCATGTCTTGGACCGATGGGGTGGTCCGGCCCTAGCGTCTTGACCCATGGCTCTGGCAACGCGGACGGACCGACGGCCGTCCATGGCGCGCACCGTGTGGGACTCCTCCGTCGGCAAGAAGACGGTGATGGCCGTCAGCGGCATGATCATGCTGCTGTACCTGGTCGTCCACGTCATCGGCAATCTGAAGATCTTCTTCGGTGCGGAGGAGTTCGACCACTACGCCCACTGGCTGCGCACCGTCGGCGAACCGTTCATGCACTACGAGTGGACGCTCTGGCTCGTGCGCGTCGTGCTGGTCGTCGCGGTGGTCGCCCACGCCGTCTCCGCCTACCAGCTCAGCCGCCGCGACATCAAGGCGCGGCCCAGCAAGTACGTGCACAAGAAGGCGCGGGCGAGCTACGCCACCCGCACCATGCGCTGGGGCGGCATCATCCTGGCCCTGTTCATCGTGTGGCACATCCTGGACCTGACCACCGGCACCGTGCACAGCGGCGGCTTCCAGGCGGGCCACCCGTACCAGAACGTCGTGGACACCTTCTCCACCTGGTACGGCAACGTCATCTACATCGTCGCGATGCTCGCCGTCGGCCTGCACGTCCGGCACGGCTTCTGGAGCGCCGCCCAGACCCTCGGCGTCGGCAGCCGCACCCGCGACCGCGCCCTCAAGACCGTCGCCGACGTCCTCGCGCTGCTGCTCACGGCCGGCTTCCTCGCCGTACCCGTGGGCGTCATGACCGGAGTGGTGAGCTGAACATGACTGCCTTCTCCGCCTACGCGGACTACCGGACCGGTGAGCCGGTCGTCGACACCAAGGCCCCTTCCGGCCCCGTCGCCGAGCGCTGGGACAAGCGCCGTTTCGAGGCCAAGCTGGTCAACCCGGCCAACCGGCGCAAGCACACGGTCATCGTCGTGGGCACCGGCCTCGCGGGCGGCTCGGCCGGCGCCACCCTCGCCGAACAGGGCTACCACGTCGTCCAGTTCTGCTACCAGGACTCCCCGCGCCGGGCCCACTCCATCGCCGCGCAGGGCGGCATCAACGCGGCGAAGAACTACCGCAACGACGGCGACTCCATCCACCGGCTGTTCTACGACACCGTCAAGGGCGGCGACTTCCGGGCCCGGGAGTCCAACGTGCACCGGCTGGCGCAGATCTCGGTCGAGATCATCGACCAGTGCGTGGCCCAGGGCGTGCCCTTCGCGCGGGAGTACGGCGGGCTGCTCGACACGCGTTCCTTCGGCGGCGTACAGGTCTCGCGGACCTTCTACGCCCGCGGCCAGACGGGCCAGCAGCTCCTGCTGGGCGCCTACCAGGCCCTCAGCAGGCAGATCGCCGCCGGCAACATCGAGATGCACCCGCGCACCGAGATGCTCGACCTGATCGTCGTGGACGGCCGGGCCCGCGGGATCGTGGCGCGCGACCTGATCACCGGCAGGATCGACACCTACTTCGCGGACGCCGTCGTCCTGGCGAGCGGCGGCTACGGAAACGTCTTCTACCTGTCGACCAACGCCATGAACTCCAACGCCACCGCGATCTGGCGGGCACACCGGCGAGGCGCGTACTTCGCCAACCCCTGCTTCACGCAGATCCACCCGACCTGCATCCCGCGCACCGGCGACCACCAGTCGAAGCTGACGCTGATGAGCGAGTCGCTGCGCAACGACGGCCGGATCTGGGTGCCGAAGGCCAAGGGCGACGACCGTCCGCCGAACCGGATCCCCGAGGAGGAGCGCGACTACTACCTGGAGCGCATCTACCCCTCCTTCGGCAACCTGGTCCCACGGGACATCGCCTCCCGCGCCGCCAAGAACGTCTGCGACGAGGGCAGGGGAGTCGGCCCCGGGGGACAGGGCGTCTACCTGGACTTCGCCGACGCCGTCCGGCGGATGGGCCGGGCGGCGGTCGAGGAGAAGTACGGCAACCTCTTCGAGATGTACGCCCGGATCACCGCCGAGGACCCGTACACCGTGCCGATGCGGATCTACCCGGCCGTGCACTACACGATGGGCGGCCTGTGGGTCGACTACGACCTCCAGACCACCGTTCCCGGCCTGTTCGCGATCGGCGAGGCCAACTTCTCCGACCACGGGGCCAACCGCCTCGGCGCCTCCGCGCTGATGCAGGGGCTGGCCGACGGCTACTTCGTGCTCCCGGCCACCATCAACGACTACCTCGCCCGCAACCCGCACCAGGGCGAGGTGACCCTCGAACACCCGGTCGTCCAGGAGGTGTTGGCGGAGACCCAGGACCGCCTCAACCTGCTGCTCTCGGTCGACGGCGACCGCACCCCGGACTCCTTCCACCGCGAGGTCGGCGAACTCATGTGGGAGTTCTGCGGCATGGCCCGCACGGACGCCGGTCTGCGCAAGGCCCTCGAGCGCATCCCGCAGATCCGTGAGGAGTTCTGGCGGCGCATCAAGGTGCCCGGCACCGGCGAGGAGTTCAACCAGTCCCTGGAGAAGGCCAACCGCGTGGTCGACTACCTGGAGCTCGCCGAGCTGATGTGCCTCGACGCGCTGCACCGTGCCGAGTCCTGCGGCGGCCACTTCCGCGAGGAGTCGCAGACCCCGGACGGTGAGGCGGCCCGGCGCGACGACGCGTTCGCCTACGCGGCCGCCTGGGAGTTCACCGGGACGGGCGAGGCCCCGGCCCTGCACCGGGAAGACCTGGTCTTCGAGTACGTCCATCCCACCCAGCGGAGCTACGCATGAGGCTCAACCTGCGCGTCTGGCGCCAGAAGAACGCGGACGCCGACGGCGCCATGTCCACGTACGAGGTGGACGGCATCTCACCCGACATGTCCTTCCTGGAGATGCTCGACACCCTCAACGAAGAGCTCATCCTGCGCGGCGACGACCCGGTCGCCTTCGACCACGACTGCCGCGAGGGCATCTGCGGCGCGTGCTCGCTCGTCATCAACGGCGACGCGCACGGGCCGGAGCGGACCACCACCTGTCAGCTGCACATGCGGTCCTTCCGGGACGGCGACACGATCGACGTCGAGCCGTGGCGGGCCGCGGCCTTCCCGGTCGTCAAGGACCTGGTGGTCGACCGGAGCGCCTTCGACCGGATCATCCAGGCCGGCGGGTACGTCACCGCCCCGACCGGCGCCGCCCCCGAGGCGCACGCGACGCCGGTGCCCAAGCCCGACGCCGACTTCGCCTTCGAGCACGCCGAGTGCATCGGCTGCGGGGCGTGCGTGGCCGCCTGCCCGAACGGCGCGGCGATGCTGTTCACCTCCGCCAAGGTCAACCACCTGAACGTGCTGCCGCAGGGCGCGCCCGAGCGGGAGACCCGGGTGCTGGACATGGTGGCGCAGATGGACGAGGAGGGGTTCGGCGGGTGCACGCTGGCGGGCGAGTGCGCGACCGCCTGCCCGAAGGGCATCCCGCTGGTGTCCATCACCGGTATGAACAAGGAGTGGCTGCGGGCCACGCGGAAGGTCGCGAAGCGGTAGCGCCGCAGGTCGGAGCGGTGTTCCGGGGCCGCGGGTCCGGTCGGGCAGGTCGCCTGGTTCCCCGCACCCCTGGGATCCCTGACGCCCGCTTCGAGAAGAGACGTTCGCCGACGAGGTGCGGACGGGCGGGGCCGGGAGTGGTGCTCATCCCCGGCCCCGTCTCGCGTCCGGCCCCGGGCGGAGCTTCTGGCATTCAGCAGCCGCACATCCACGGGCCCCGTGCCGGTCACGCCGAGGCCAGCCGGGCGCGGAAGAAAGCAGGTGCGCATCCCCGTGCACCGTCCCCATGCTTCTTCCGCCCCGCGCAGGAGACCTCCATGACCGCCATGCCCGTCGCACCCCCCGCCCTCGCCGTCCCGCCCGGCGGATCCGGCTATCTCGTGTCGCTCGCCCGCGACCAGGACGACGTCCGGGCCGCGCAGCGGCTGCGCCACCAGGTGTTCGCCGGGGAGCTGGGCGCCCGGCTCGACGGCCCGGAACCGGGCCTGGACACGGACGCCTTCGACGCGTACTGCGATCACCTTCTCATCCGGGACAACGCCACCGGTGAAGTGGTCGGCACCTACCGCCTGCTGCCGCCCGAGCGGGCCGCGGTCGCCGGAGGGCTCTACTCCGAGGGCGAGTTCGACCTCGGCCCGCTCGACGCGATCCGGCCCGGCCTGGTCGAGGTCGGCCGCTCGTGCGTGCACCCCGACCACCGCGACGGCGCCGTCATCGGGCTCATCTGGGCCGGGATAGCGCGCTACATGGTGGACCGCGGCCACGAGTGGCTGGCCGGCTGCTGCTCCATCCCGCTGGCGGACGGCGGCACCCTGGCGACGGCGACCTGGGACCGGGTGCGCGAGAAGCACCTCGCCCCGCCGCAGTACCGGGTACGGCCGCTGCGGCCCTGGACCCCGAACGGCACCGGCCCGGCCGCCCGCACCGAACTCCCGGCCCTGCTGCGCGGCTATCTCCGCCTCGGCGCCTGGGTGTGCGGGGAACCCGCCCACGACCCCGGCTTCGGTGTCGCAGACCTGTATGTGCTGCTGCCGATGAGCCGGGTCAACCCGCGCTACCTGCGGCACTTCCTCTCGCTCGTCCCGGCCTGATGAGCGTCTGGCTGCCCAGCGCGCCCTGTACCCCGCGGGCGTGCGTGGAGGCGACGGTGTCCCTCACGGCCGTCCCGCGGGCCGTGCTGCGGCTCACGGCGGTGGTCGTGCTGGTCCTGGTCGGGGTGGTGCTGGCGCCGGCGGGCGGGTGGTTCCCGTCCCGGGTGGTGCGGGGGTGGAGCCGGACAGTGGTGCGGGCGGCGGGGGTGCGGGTCCGGGTGACCGGCGCGGCCGCGCCCACCGGCACCGGGCTGCTGCTGGTCGCGAACCACATCTCCTGGCTGGACATCCCGCTGCTGGCCGGCGTCCGTCCGGCCCGGATGCTCGCCAAGGCCGAGATCCGCGGATGGCCGGTGGCGGGCGCGCTGGTGGCACGCGGCGGTGTCCTGTTCATCGACCGTGACCGGCTGCGGGCGCTGCCCGCGACGGTCGCCACGATCGCCGACTCGCTGCGCGCCGGCCGGGCGGTGGCGGTGTTCCCGGAGGGGAGCACCTGGTGCGGCCGCGCCCAGGGGCGCTTCCGGCGGGCGGTGTTCCAGGCCGCCCTGGACGCCCGGGTGCCGGTGCAGCCCGTACGCATCCGCTACCGGGACCGTGCGGGAGCGGCCGGCACCGTGGCCGCGTTCGTCGGCGACGACCCGCTGCTCGCCTCGTTGTGGCGGGTCGTGTCGGCGCGCGGCCTGGTGGCGGAGGTCGAGGTCCTGCCCGCGCTCGCGCCGGGCAGCCACCCCGACCGCAGGACGCTGGCCGCGGCCGCCGGCGCCCAGGTGCGGGGCGAGGCGCGGGAGCGGCAGCTCGTCACCCCGTTCGGCCGGCCCGACGGCCTTTCCGGGCCGGCCGGCCACCGCCTCGACGGTCGCCGCCGGGTGCCCCGGAAAGCCGGTGAGCGAGCCGGTGCGCAGGCACCCGCCGGACGAATTCCCGTTGAGCGAGGGGCTCTCGGGGCGTCTTGATGGGATCATGACGCATCCCGACCTCCGAGGGGAGCGTGCGCGTGAGCGGAAGCCCGGCCGGCCGGACGGCACTGGTGACGGGGGGCAGCGGTTTCGTGGCCGCCCATCTCGTCCAGCAGCTCCTGGAGCGCGGCTACCAGGTGCACACCACCGTGCGGGGTACGGCGGACGCGGCCAAGCGCCGGCCGCTGCACGTCCTGGGGGACGCCCACCCCGGCCGCCTCGACCTCTTCGAGGCGGATCTGCTGACGGAGGGCTCCTTCGACGAGGCCATGAAGGGCTGTGCGGTGGTCTTCCACGTGGCCTCGCCCTTCCTGATGCCGGAGAAGATCAAAAACGGCCGACGGGACGTGGTGGAACCGGCCCTGACGGGCACCCGCAACGTCGTGTCGTCGATCGAGCGCACCGAGTCCGTCGAGCGCCTCGTCCTCACGTCCACGGTGGGCGCGATCTTCGGCGACTACGCCGACGTACGGGAGATGGACGACCAGACCCTGTCGGAGAAGTACTTCAACACCACCAGCACCGTGGAGAACAACCCGTACCACTACGCCAAGACGGTGGCCGAGAAGGCCGCCTGGGAGGCGGAGGCCGCCCAGAACCGCTGGCGCATGGTCTCCGTCAACCCCGGTCTGATCCTCGGCCCCTCCCTCACCCCCGACTCGGACTCCGGCAGCCTCTTCCTCCTGGACGAGCTCTTCAAGGGCTACTTCTTCTACGGCGCCCCGGACTTCAGCTTCACCACGGCCGACGTCCGCGATGTCGCGGCGGCCCACATCGCGGCGGCGGAACACCCCGGGGCGCACGGCCGTTACATCGTCGCGGCGCGGGAGATGACCTCCTTCCACCAGATGTCGAGAGCCCTGCTGAAGCACCACCCGCGAAACCGGCGCCTCCCCCGGACGGCTCTCCCGCACTGGCCGGTGCGGATCCTCGGCCCCGCCTTCGGCCTCTCCCAGGAGTACATCCGCAATCACCTCGGCATCCGCTTCCGCGTCGACAACCGCAGAAGCACCGAGGAACTGGGCCTCACCTACCGTCCGATCGAGGAGACCCTGGTGGACCACCACCGGGCCTGGCGGGAGCAGCGAGGCTAGCGGCGCGTGCCCAGCACGCGGCGCAGATACGGCGCCGTCGCGCTCTCCTCGGCATCCGCCACCTCGTGCGGAGTCCCCGTCGCCACGATCCGTCCGCCCGCGTCGCCGCCGCCGGGCCCGAGGTCGATCACCCGGTCGGCGTCCGCCACCACGGACATGTCGTGCTCGACCACGATCACCGTGTGTCCGGCGTCGACCAGGCCGTGCAGCTGCCGCATGAGGACCTCGACGTCGGCCGGGTGCAGGCCGGCCGTCGGCTCGTCGAGGAGGTAGAGCGTGCGACCACGCCGGCCGCGCTGCAACTCGGCGGCCAGCTTGATGCGCTGGGCCTCACCGCCGGAGAGTTCCGTCGCCGGCTGGCCGAGGCGCAGATAGCCGAGGCCGACGTCGAGGAGGGTGGCCAGACTGCGCGAGACGGCCGGCACGTCGGCGAAGAAGGCCGCCGCCGACTCCACCGTCAGGTCCAGCACCTGCGCGATGTTCCGGTCCCGGTAGGTCACTTCGAGTGTGGCGGGGTTGTAGCGGGCCCCGCCGCAGTCCGGGCAGGGCGCGTACGTGCTGGGCAGGAAGAGGAGTTCGACACTCACGAAACCCTCGCCCTGACAGGTCTCGCAGCGCCCTCCGGCCACGTTGAAGGAGAACCGGCCGACGCCGTACTTCCTGGCCCGTGCCGCGTCCGTCGCCGCGAAGACCTTGCGGACCACGTCGAACAGGCCCGTGTACGTCGCCAGGTTCGAGCGCGGAGTGCGGCCGATCGGCTTCTGGTCGACCGCGACCAGCCGGCCCACGCCCGGCAGGTCCTCCGTGATCTCCCCGATGAGCGTGGACTTCCCCGAGCCGGAGACACCGGTCACCGCCGTGAACACGCCAAGACCGAACTCCGCGGTCACCCCGCGCAGGTTGTGCCGGGTCACCGGACCGACCGTCAACCGGCCGTGGGCGGTGCGGACTTCACGGGCGGGCGCCGGGGAGCGGCCGAACAGGAAGCGTGCCGTCGCCGACTCCGCGACCGACGCCAGCTCCGCGACCGGGCCGCTGTGCAGCACCCGCCCGCCGTGCTCGCCCGCCCGGGGGCCCACGTCCACCAGCCAGTCGGCGGCGCGCATCACGTCCAGCCGGTGTTCCACCACGAACACCGAGTTGCCCGCGGCCTTCAGCCGCTCCAGGACCGTGAGCAGCGCCTCCGTGTCCGCCGGGTGCAGTCCCGCCGACGGTTCGTCGAGCACGTACACCACGCCGAACAGCCCGGAGCGCAGCTGGGTCGCGATCCGCAGCCGTTGCAGTTCGCCCGCCGACAGGGTGGGGGTGGCGCGGTCCAGACCGAGATAGCCGAGTCCGAGTTCGAGGACGGGGGAGATCCGGGTCCTGAGGTCGTCGGTGAGGACGCGGGCCGTCTCGGACGTCCCCTCGAGGAGCTGGGCCAGTTCCGCCAGTGGCAGCGCGGCCAGTTCCGCGATCGTCCGGCCGGCGAAGGTCACCGCGAGGGACTCCGGCCGCAGTCGGCCGCCACCGCACGCCGGGCAGGGGGCGGCCGTAAGAAAGCGTTCCGCCCTGGCCCGCAGGGTCTGGCTCCTGGAGTCCGCGAAGGTCTTCATCACATAGCGGTGGGCGCTCATATAGGTGCCCTGGTAAGGGCGTTGGATGCGGTCCGCGTCCCGCACCGGGTGGACCGTCACCACCGGCTGCTCGTCCGTGAACAGGATCCACTCCCGCTCCCCGGCGGGCAGTTCGCGCCACGGGACGTCGACGTCGTGACCGAGCGTGTCGAGGATGTCCCGCAGGTTCTTGCCCTGCCAGGCGCCCGGCCAGGCGGCGATCGCGCCCTCGCGGACGGACAGCGACGGGTCCGGTACCAGCGACTCCTCGGTGGTGCGGTGGACCTCGCCGAGGCCGTGACACCCGGGGCAGGCCCCGGCCGCCGTGTTGGGGGAGAAGGCGTCCGAGTCGAGGCGCTCCGCGCCCGGCGGGTAGTCGCCCGCCCGGGAGAAGAGCATCCGCAGCGAGTTCGACAGGTTCGTGACCGTGCCCACCGACGAGCGGGAGGTGGGCGCCGAGCGGCGCTGCTGGAGCGAGACCGCCGGGGGCAGCCCGGTGATCTCACCGACCTTCGGCGCGCCGACCTGGTGGATCAGCCGGCGCGCGTACGGCGCGACCGACTCGAAGTAGCGGCGCTGGGCCTCCGCGTAGATGGTCCCGAACGCCAGCGACGACTTCCCGGAGCCGGACACCCCCGTGAACACGGCCACCACGTCGCGCGGGACGTCGACGTCCACGCCCTGGAGATTGTGCTCGCGGGCTCCCCGGACCCGGATGTACCCGTCCTTCGTGGACGGCTCGTCGCCGTGCGGCTCGGGTGGGCTCGGCATGGGGGAACTCCGTACGGGTCTTCGGCTGCGCGGCTGCTGCCGGACGGGACAAACCCCGCAATCCTACGCGCGCGGGGTGTGTGACGCCCGGTGACCTGCGCGGGGGACCGCCGGTCAGCCGCCGCTCCGCGCCCCGTGCACGATCCCGGCGAGCCGCCGGTAGGAGTCCAGCAGCGCGGCACGGTCGTAGGTGCTGGTGGTCACCAGGATCTCCTGCGCCCCCGTCTCCTTCAGCACCGTCTCCAGCCCGTCCGCGACCTGCTCCTCGGTGCCCGCGAGGTGGCCGGTGAGCCCGGACTCGTAGAAGCCGCGCTCCTTCGCGGTCATCGCGCGGGCCTCGGCCTCCTCGGCGGGCGGCAACGGGGGGAAGGTGCCGTGGGTGCGCGAGTACGCCATCGACCAGGCCTCCGGGACGAGGAGCCGTCGGGCCTCCTCGGGCGTCCGGCCCACCGCGATCGTCCCGGAGACGACCACGTACGGCTCCGACGCCCAGGGGGAGGGCCGGAAGCGGGCCCGGTAACGGTCGACGCCGCGCCGCATCCTCTCGCGGTCGCGGAGGTCGCCGATGACCATCGGCAGCCCCGCGCGGGCGGCGATCTCCGCGCCCTCGCCCATGGCCAGCACGAACGGCGGCACGGTCAGCCCTTCCGAGGGCCGCGCGTGCACCCCCGTGGGCGAGGTGCCGAGGAACCAGCCGAGCAGTTCCTGCAGTTGCCCGGCGAAGTCGTCCGCGTCCTCCTTGTCGCGTCCCAGCGCCCTGCGCACCCCGTCGGTGAAGCCCACCGAGCGTCCCAGCCCCATGTCGACGCGGCCCGGGAAGAGGGACTCCAGGACGCCGAACTGCTCCGCCACGACCAGGGGCCGGTGGTTGGGCAGCATCACCCCGCCGGTGCCGACCCGGATCCGGTCCGTCGCGCCGGCCACGGCCGCGGCCAGCACGGTGGGGGCCGATCCGGCGACCCCGGGCACACCGTGGTGCTCCGAGACCCAGAACCGGTGGTAGCCCAGCGCCTCCGCCTCCCGCGCCAGCCGCACGGTGTCCCGGAGCGCCTCGGCGCCGGTGTGACCCTCGCGCGTGCGCGAGCGGTCGAGGACGGAGAAGCGGGCCGAAGCGATCACGGAGCTCATACAGGGTTCAACACCGCGGGGCCCGGTGGATTCCGCCCGGCGCGATGCCGTGCGCGGGATCACCCGCCGTGCCGACGCGGGTCAGCCCCCGGGGCCGACCGGCCGGGGCCGACTGCGGCTCGGCCGGGGCCGACTGTCTAGGGTGGACGGCGTGACCGACAGCAAGCGGCCCCTCGCCGTCTTCGACCTGGACAACACCCTCGCCGACACGGCCCACCGGCAGCGGTTCCTGGAGCGCAGCCCGCGCGACTGGGCCGCGTTCTTCGCGGCCGCGCCACAGGACCCGCCGATCCCGGAGGGCGTCGCGCTGGTGCTGGCCCGCGCCGAGGAGTGCGAGATCGTCTACCTGACCGGCCGGCCCGAGCGCTGCCGACGCGACACGCTGGAGTGGCTCGCCGCGCAGGGGCTGCCGGAGGGGCGCGTCCACATGCGGCGCGACGACGACCGCAGGCCCGCCCGGCGCACCAAGCTGGAGGTTCTGCGCCGGCTGGCCCGCGACCGGGAGGTGCGTGTCCTGGTGGACGACGACGAGTTGGTGTGCGGCGACGCCCGACGGGCCGGTTTCACCGTCGTCCTGGCACGCTGGACGGCTCCCTCGGGCGCGCTGAAGCAGGCGCAGGAGCGCGAGGGGCGCACCTGAGGGCCGGCCGAGCCTGAGGGCCGGCCGTACGGGAAGGTGCGGCCGTACGGGATGGCGCGGCCCTGCGGGATGGCGCGGCCGTACGGGATGGCGCGGCCCTGCGGGAATGCGCGGCCCTGCGGAGGGTGCCCGGCCGTCAGTCCGACTCGTCCAGGCGGAAGCCCACCTTCAGGCCCACCTGCCAGTGCGCGATGTCGCCGTTCTCGATCTGGCCGCGCACCTGCGTCACCTCGAACCAGTCGAGGTTGCGCAGGGTCTGCGAGGCGCGGGTGATGCCGTTGCGGACGGCGTCGTCGACGCCCTCCGGCGAGGTGCCGACGATCTCCGTGACCCGGTAGGTGTGTTTCGACATCAGGGTGCTCCTCTCGACCGTGACGGCCTCGTCACGTGTGTCACGCGTCACTCCACCGTGCCCCAGGCTGCGGCGGAGCGCGAGGCGTCGGACCGGACGGCCTCCTTCCGCCCGGGCCCCCTTGACCCTCCGCATTGGTACATACCAAAATCCGGGACACCCGTACGAGCGCCGCGCTCGTCCCCCACGTCGGGCCCCTCGCCCTGTCCGCCAGGCAGAACAGGATCCCCGTGAGACGTCGCCTCCTCGCCCTCCTCTGCGTGTCCGCCTGCCTCCTGACCGCCTGTGGCGTCCTGCCGGGGACGGGGGGACCCGACCGCCGGACGGTCACGGTGTGGCTGATGAAGGACAGCGCGTCGCAGGAGTTCCTGGACCGGTTCGCCGAGGACTTCGAACACGAGCATCCGGACCTCGACCTCGACATCCGTATCCAGGAGTGGACCGGGATCGGCGGCAAGGTGGAGTCCGCGCTGGAGGCCGACGACCCGAAGGGGCCGGACGTCATCGAGGTCGGCAACACCCAGGTCCCGCAGTACGTCGACGGCCACGGACTGCTCGACCTGACCCTGGAGTCCGCCGCGAAGTGGGGCCGGGACGACTGGCTGCCAGGCCTCGCCGAACCGGGGCAGCAGCGCTTCCACCAGTACGGCATCCCCTGGTACGCCGCGAACCGGGTCGTGATCTACCGCAAGGACCTCTTCGAGCGGGCCGGTGTCACCGCCCCGCCCGCCACCCGCGCCGAGTGGCTGGCCGCCACCGAGAAGCTGAACTCGGGCGGAAATCAGGGCATCTACCTGGCCGGGCAGGACTGGTACACGCTCGCCGGGTTCGTCTGGGAAGAGGGCGGTGACCTCGCCACCGAGGACGGCGGCCGCTGGGAGGGCGCCCTCGACACCCGGGCCGCCCTGCGCGGCATGGACTTCTACCGGCGGCTCCAGTCGCTCGGCGGCGGCCCCGTGGCGGCGGACGAGGAACACCCGCCCCAGGCAGGGGTGTTCGCCGCGGGCAAGGTGGCGCAGATCGTGGCCGTGCCCGGACTGGCCCGGGCGGTGGTGCAGCAGAATCCGTCCCTGGAGGGCGAGTTGGGCTTCTTTCCGGTGCCCGGCAAGAACGCGGGCAAGCCCGGCGCGGTCTTCACCGGCGGCTCCGATCTCGTCGTCCCGCGCAACACCGACGTCAGGGAGGGCGCGATCGCGGCGGTCGCCGCGCTGACCGGCGCGAAGTGGGACACCGAACTGGCCCGCACCATGAACTACGTGCCGAACAAGGCGAAGCTGGCGAAGTCCGTCGCCGGTGAGGAGGGGGTCGCGGCCATGGCGGCGGGGGCCGCACAGGGCCGCGCGACCCCCAGCACACCCGAGTGGGCCGCGGTCGAGGCGGACAACCCGATCAAGGACTACATGACGAAGGTGCTCACCGGTGCCGACCCGGCGACCGAGGCCCGCCGCGCCGCCCGCCGGATCACGGAGGCGCTGACGGTGACCTTCTGACGGCCTCGGCCGCCCCGCACCGGTCCTCAGAGGGCGGTCTTCTGCGGCCTGCCCTCAGCGGTCGGTGCTCAGCGGGCGGTGCTCAGCGACAGCGCGAAGCGGCCTGCGGCGTCCGTCCACCAGTGGGTCAACTCCAGTCCGGCAGCGGCCAGTTCCGTGCGCACTCCCTCCTCCCGGAACTTCGCCGACACCTCGGTGCGCAGTTCCTCGCCGGCCGCGAAGTCGACGGCGAGGTCGAGCGCGGGAACCTTCACCGTCTGTGCCGTACGGGAGCGCAGCCGCATCTCGATCCACTCGTTCCCCGCGTCCCAGCGAGCCACGTGCTCGAAGGCTCCGGGGTCGAAGTCGGCCCCCAGCTCACGGTTGACGACCGCCAGCACGTTCTTGTTGAAGGCGGCCGTCACGCCGGCCGCGTCGTCGTACGCCCGCACCAGCACCCGGTCGTCCTTGACGAGGTCGGTGCCCAGCAGCAGAGCGTCGCCCGGCGCGAGCAGCGCGCGCACCGAGGCGAGGAACAGCGCGCGCTCGGCCGGCAGCAGATTGCCGATCGTGCCGCCGAGGAACGCCACGAGGCGCGGCCCCGGGGTGTCGGGCAGCGCCAGTTCCGCCGTGAAGTCGGCGATCAGGGCGTGCACGTGCATCCCCGGCCGCTCGGCGATCAGGGCCTGCCCGGCCTGGGTGAGGGCGCTCTCGCTGACGTCGACGGGCACGTAGGTGTCCAGGCCGGTCAGCGCGTCGATCAGATAGCGGGTCTTCTCCGAGGAGCCCGAGCCGAGTTCCACGAGCGTGCGGGCACGGGCCGCCGCGGCGATCTCGCCGGCCCGGTCCACGAGGATCTCGCGCTCGGCGCGCGTCGGGTAGTACTCGGGCAGTTCGGTGATCTGCTCGAACAGCTCACTGCCGTGCGCGTCGTAGAACCACTTCGGCGGCAGCGTCTTCGGGGTGTCGGTGAGGCCGCGCTGGACGTCGGCGCGCAGGGCGGCGTCCGTGGCGTCCTCGGGGAGGGTGCGGGTGATGTGGAACGGGCTCACGTGCCGGTCTCCTTGGGTGGTGCGGATGCCGTGTCGGTGCTCGGTTCCTTCAGTGGGGTGAGCAGGACGTCGGCGCGGCTCGCCGCGAGCAGGGTGCGGTCGGGGACCTCCTGCCAGCGCGGATCGTCGTCGTACGGTTCGGAGGCCACGACCGTGCCCCGGCCGGGCTCGGCCAGGTACCAGAGGGTGTCGCCCCAGGCGGTGGCGGTGATGGACTCCCCGTCGGTGAGGAGCAGGTTGAGGCGCGAACCGGGAGCCGCCGCGGCGACCTCGAGCACCGTGTCCGCCAGTGCCTGGCTCCCCGTGTCGCCGGCGCGCAGCCGGGCGAGGACCAGCGCCCAGACGAACGCGGAGTCGTTGCGGGCCTCCATCGACAGCAGGTCCACGGCGGGCAGCGAACCGGTCAGCGACTCCAGCGAGCGCGGCCAGCCCGCGACCGCCCCGTTGTGGCTGAACAGCCAGGTCCCGGCCGCGTACGGCGCCGCCGCGGCCTCCGCGTCGGCGCCGGCCAGCGTCGCGTCGCGTACGGCGGCCAGCAGCGCCCGGCTGCGTACGACCCGGGACAGGTCGGCGAAGGACAGGTCCGCCCAGATGGGCCCGGCCCGGCGGTAGCGGGCCGGCACCGGGTCCCCTTCGGCGTACCAACCCACCCCGAAACCGTCGGCGTTGACCGTCCCGTACCGCTGCCGCCGGGGCGCCCACGACTGGCGGTACAGGCTGTGCGGGGGCTCCACGAGGAGCCGGCCCAGCGGCTCCCCGGACCCCAGGTAGGCGAGGTGGCGGCACATCAGACGGATCCCGAGCGGGCCGTGCGGAACCCGGAGAAGATCTGCCGCCGGATCGGGTAGTCCCAGTTGCGGAACGTGCCCCGGCAGGCCACCGGGTCCACCGCGAACGAACCGCCGCGCAGCACCTTGTGCTCGGGGCCGAAGAACACCTCCGAGTACTCCTTGTACGGGAACATCCGGAATCCGGGGTAGGGCAGGAAGTCGCTGGACGTCCACTCCCACACGTCACCGATCAACTGCCTTACCCCGAGCGGGGACTCGCCGGCCGGGTAGCTGCCCGCAGGGGCCGGCCGCAGATGGCGCTGGCCCAGGTTGGCGTGTTCGGGGGCGGGGTCGGCGTCGCCCCACGGGTAGCGCGTCGAACCGCCGGTGGCCGGGTCGAAGCGGGCCGCCTTCTCCCACTCCGCCTCGGTGGGCAGCCGGCGTCCGGCCCAGCGGGCGTAGGCGTCGGCCTCGTACCAGCACACGTGCAGCACCGGCTCGTCGGGCGGTACGACCTCGGTGACTCCGAAGCGGCGGCGCAGCCACTGCCCGCCGTCCCGGTGCCAGAACAGCGGCGCCCGGATGCCGCTGTGGCGAAGGTGCGACCAGCCCTCCTTCGTCCACCAGCGCTCGTCGTCGTAGCCACCGTCCGCGATGAACGCCTGGTACGCGCCGTTCGTCACCGGGGTGGTGTCGATGTGGAAGGGCGCCACCTCGCGCCGGTGCGCCGGCCGTTCGTTGTCCAGCGCCCAGGGTTCGCCGGAGGTGCCCATGGTGAACGGGCCGCCGGGCACGAGGACTTCGGCCGGACCGGTGAACAGCGGCACCGGATCCGGGTCGGGTGCGGTCAGGGCCTGCGGACCGGTGCGGAGCTGATGGGTGATCAGCATCGTCTCGTCGTGCTGCTGTTCGTGCTGCGCGATCATCCCGAAGGCGAAGCCGGCCTCGGTCAGCCGGGTGCCGCCGAAGTCGGCGGACTCCAGCACGTCCATCACCCGGCCGCGTACCTCCGCCGCGTACCGGCGGGCCTCGCCCGGCGGCAGCAGCGGCAGGGAGGGCCGTTCGGCGCGCGAGTGCTCGAAGGCGTCGTAGAGGCCGTCGATCTCGGGGCGCATCGCCTCACGGCCGGCCACCGCGCGCAGCAGCCACAGCTCCTCCTGGTTGCCGATGTGCGCGAGGTCCCACACCAGGGGGGACATCAGCGGGGAGTGCTGGGCGGTGAGGTCGGGCTCCTCGACGCAGCTCGTCAGGAGCGTGGTGCGCTCACGGGCCGTGGTGAGGGAGGCGAGCACCCGGGCGCGGAGCGTGTCCGCGTCCGGGCCGGGGCCGGCGTCCGGGCCGGGAACGGCTTCCGGGGCCGGCCCGGTGTCCAGGGCGGGGTCGGTCATGTGCGGAGGTCCTTCCCGTACGCGCGGGTGTCCGTGCCGCGCAGGCGGTCGAGCAGGTCGTCGGCGGGCGTACGGCCCCTGAGGACGTACCGCTCCAGGTAGTCCGACACGGCGGCCGTCACCGCCTCGGTGGCGCCGAGGCGGGGCAGGGCCCGCAGAGCCGTGGTGAAGCAGGTGACGGCGACCTCGTGCAGCTCCGGGTCGGTCAGTCCGTACCGGGCCGCGTCGATCCACAGCGGATTGTGCGGGGCCGGCAGCGGCTGGGCCCGCTCGGCCAGCGGCTTCACCGCGCGATAGACGTGCTCGGCGGCCTCCGGGTCGTCGAACAGCGCTGTCGTCACGGCGAGCGGCACGATCCAGCCGTCGTCGCCGGGCTGCGCGTCGATCATGCGCAGCTCCAGGTGGCCGCGCGGTCTGACCGGGGGGAACAGTGTGGTGAGGTGGTAGTCGAGATCCTCCCGGGTCGGTGCTCCCGTCCGGGTCCACTGCCGGAACGTGAGCCGGTCGGGCACGTCCCACGGCCCGCTGTCGCGCCGCACGCACATCACCGGCGCGTCCAGCACGTGGCGGGCCCAGGACGTGCGCGGATCGCCGTCCAGGACGGGTCCGCCCGCGCGGCCGGCGCCTATCTCCGTCCACAGCAGCTGCCGGGTGGAACGCCAGCCGGTGGGGGCGCCGCCGAGCAGCGGGGAGTTGGCGAAGGCCGCCACCAGTACGGCGCCCAAGGTGTGCGACAGCCACCAGCGCCGCCCGTGCCCCAGGGGACCGGGCTCTTCGTATCCGGCGTCCAGACAGACCTGCACGGAGGCCGAGGTGCACATCATGGCGCGGCCGGCCGGACCCGTGCGGTCGAGGCACGCCTCCATGGCGTCGTAACGGGGTTCGCGCAGAAATCGGCGGGGTGTGCGCCAGGGGTCCGTGCCGTTGCCGGAGAGGGCGAGACCCTGCTCGCCCAGGACCGCGCGGACGGCGGTCAGATCGGCGGAGACGGTGCCCACGCACTCCATCAGGGAGGCGGCGGGCGGTGAGCTCAGTTCCAGCTGGCCGCCGGGTTCGACGGTGAGCGGTGAGCTCAGGGGCAGGGTGCGCAGTGCGGCGTAGGCCGCTTCGAGTCGTTCGGGTGGGACGGGGAGCCGCGGCTCGCGCAGCTCGTGGACGAGCCATTCCACTTCGACCCCGACGGTGCGGGGTGGTCCGGTCTTGAAACAGATGCCCCTGACCAGGGCCTCCACCTCGGCTTCGGTGAGGGCGCTGCGGGAAGGTGTCTCGTCGGTACAGTCGCTGACTGAGTCGGACATGTCGGGATCCTCCTGAGATTCCACCATGCCACCGGTCCGGCCTCGGTGCGGCCGGGCAGGCATCGCTCGTCCCACCCAAAACCCTCGAACGGATCCGCACAAGGGTACACAACCGTACATTTCGGACCGAGTTCGACCTGTTTTCCAGGCGTTCCCGACCGGTCCGTGCGGTGTTCCCCGGCCCGGGAAACTACGTTGCACGCCGTGTCCAGGATCGCTCACGATGCGTGTATGAGCACGACGGGGGAGACGGGTGGGGCGCGGCGGCACGCGTGGCGCGCGGCCATGGAGTCCACGGGGGTGGCGCCATGAGCGCGCGGCTGCGCGGCATCGCGCGGGAGACGGAGGAGATCGTCGCGGCGGGGCGCTATCGCGCGTCCGACGGGCGCGAGGTGTCCCTCTCCCCGGCGATCGAGATCGCCCGGGCCGGGACGCGGATGGCGGGACCGGGGCCGGTCGCGGTCCCGGTCGGACCGGCCGTGGACTCTGCGGCGCACGCCTCGGGTGAGACCTTGATCGAGGTCACGGGCGAGAGCAGTCTGGAGGCGGCCCGCCGGCTCGCCCGCGCCGGCCGGGTCGCCGTGCTGAACTTCGCCTCCGCCCGCAATTCCGGCGGCGGCTACCTCAACGGGGCCCAGGCGCAGGAGGAGGCCCTGTGCAGGGCCTCCGCGCTGTACGCGTGCCTGCTCGAGGCCCGGGAGTTCTACGACCACCACCGCGCCCACCGCGACCCGTTCTACACGGACCGCGTCATCCACTCGCCGGCCGTGCCCGTCTTCCGCGACGACCGGGGCCGTCTGCTCGACGAGCCCTACGCCGTCGGCTTCCTGACGGCCGCCGCGCCGAACGCGGGCGTGGTGCTGCGGACGGCCCCGGAGCGGACGTCCGAGTTGCCGGGCGCGCTGGCCGTCCGGGCCGAGCGGGTCCTGGAGACGGCCGCCGCGCACGGCTACCGGCGCCTGGTGCTGGGCGCGTGGGGCTGCGGGGTGTTCCGCAACGACCCCGCGCAGGTGGCGGGGGCGTTCCGGGCGCTCCTCGGTCCCGGCGGGCGGTTCGAGCGGAGGTTCGAGCACGTGGTGTTCGGGGTGCTGGACCGGACGCCGGGGAGCGTGGTGCTGAGCGCTTTCGAGCGGGTGTTCGACCGGAGGAGTCCTCAGGTCCAGCCGTAGCGCTCGTGCAGTCGATGCCGGACCAGGTTGAACCGCATCCGGTCCAGCGCGCAGGCCTCACGGCGCATGCCGTCCTCGTGCAGCCGCAGGACCCGGTCGACGTCCACCCAGGAGTCCCGTCCGGAGCGGTCCCAGGGCCCGCTGCCGATCGGCACCCACTCGCGGTCGCCGTCGTGCCGCTTGCTCGACAGCTGTACGGCGAGGAAGGTCCCGCCCGCCTCCCGGGCGACGACGAGCACCGGGCGGTCCTTGCCCCGGCCGTCGTTCTCCTCGAACGGCACCCAGGTCCACACGATCTCACCGGGGTCCGGGTCGCCGTCGTGCGCGGGGGAGTACTCGGTGCGCACCCGGCCGACCTGGCGCGGGTCGGCCTCGGCGGTGGCGGTGGGGCCGGAGCGGCCCGGGACGTCTTCATCGGTAAACGCGGTCACGGGGGCACCTTAAGCGGTGCCCCCGTGACCGCGTCGTCAGCGGGTCACTTCTCCTCGACCTGCACATGCTGCGACAACGGGTTCGCCACCCCGTTGAGGGGTGAAGTCCCGTTCGACGCCTGCCCGTTCTGGTTCATCGAGGAGAGCAGCTGACGTGCCAGCCCCAGCCCCGTCCCACCCATGGTGAGCGCCTTGGCCAACATGTCGGCCACGCCGTCGGCGCCGTTGAGCACCACCATGTTGTCGACGTTGGCGAACGCGGACGCGCCCGCCTGGACGATCTCCGGCCACTTCTCGGCGAGTTGCTGGGCGACGACGGCCTCCTGGTTCTCGGCGAGGGCGGCGGCCCGCGCCTTGATGGCGTCGGCCTCGGCGAGCCCCTGGGCCCGGTTCGCCTCGGCCTTCGCGAGACCCTTCGCCTGTGTCGCGGCGGCCTCCGCCTCACCGGTGGAGCGGGTCTCCGTCGCCTTGGCCTCGGCCGCCGAGATCCGGGCGTCGCGCTCGGCCTCGGCCAGCGTCCGCTTCTCGTACGCCTTGGCGTCGGCAGGCTTGCGGACATCGGCCTGGAGCTGCTGCTCGCGCCGCTGCGCCTCGAGTTCGGCGACCCGTGTCTCCTGGACCACGACCTCCTGGCGGGCCGCGGCATCGGCGAGCGGCCCGGCCTGGCGCGCCTTGGCGTTGGCCTTGTCCTGTTCGGCCTGGTATCCGGCCTTGAGGATCTCGCTGTCCCGGGTGGCCTCCGCCATCCGGCCGAACGCCAGCTGCTCGGCCTCGGTGGCGAGCCGGTCCGCCTCGGCCTGCGCGATGCGCGCGTCCCGCCGCACGGCCGCCAGGTGCGGGGAGGACAGGTTCTTGATGTACCCGGTCGGGTCCTCGATCTCGTGGATCTGGAGCGAGTCCACGATCAGGCCCAGCTTCTCCATCTCCGTGCCGCACGCGGCGCGGGCCTGCCCGGTCAGCTTCTCCCGGTCGCGGATCATGTCCTCGACCGTCAACCCGCCCACGATGGCCCGCAGATGACCGGCGAAGACGGTGTGCACACGCTCCGCCATCAGCTTCTGCTGGTCGAGGAAGCGGCGGGCCGCGTTGGCGATCGACACGAAGTCGTCGCCCACCTTGAAGATGACCACGCCCCGCACCTTCAGCGGGATGCCCTGGTGGGTCACGCAGTCCACGTGCAGTTCCGTCTGGTTCAGGTCGAGCGAGAGCTTGCGCACGGCCTGCATCCCGGGCGTCACGAGCGTGCCCCGCCCGGTGACGATGCGGAACCCCATTCCCTCCTCGAGGCCTTCCAGCTTGTGCTTCGAACCGGAGATGATGAGCGCCTCGTTGGGCTCCGCGACCCGCCACATCAACTTGAACGCACCGATCAGGACGAGGACGGCGCCGACTGCCGCCCCGACGATGAGACCGACTTCCATGGGCATGCACTCCCCCGGTGCAGGGTGCCCGCGGGCACCGAACGTAACGGGAGTGTGGGCCCGCGCACGAGCCGTGTACAGATGGGGCCGAACTGCTGTTGCCCGCTTGGTACATACGGCACACGACGGGCACGTACCGCGTCAACCGCCGTACATCGCCGCGACATAGACCGTCCTAGGCGGAAGGTAGTCCACCACCGTCACCATCGTCCCGCGCTCGATGCGTTCCGTGCCGGAGGCGGCGTAGGCGAGGAAGTGCTCCGCGCCGCCGCGCACGCGGACGATCACCTCGCCGACGAGCCCGGGCCCGACCGTTCCGGTGACCCGCCCCATGAGCCCGACCATCGACGCATCGTCCATGGTCACAGAGTAGGGGCGGAACGCCCTTCCACCGCAGGGCTTTCCACGGTGACCGGCGCCGGCGGCCACATCTCGTGCCAGCGCAGCTCCGCCTCCAGCCGGGCGGCGAGCGAGATCAGCAGCGGCTCGCTGTTCGCCGGGCCGAGCAGCTGCGCCCCGACCGGCAGCCCGCCGGGCGCGAAGCCCGCGGGAACGTTGACGCCGGGCCAGCCCAGCACGTTCCAGGGCCAGGCGTAGGGGCAGGCGGCGATCATCGCGCGGTCGGTGGCGAATCCGCTCAGCTGCAGCATGGCCCCGATGCGGGGCGGGGGAGCGGCCGTCGTCGGCGCGAGGATCACGTCGTACTTCTCGAAGAAGCCGCCGATACGGCGGTGCAGGACGGCCTCCGCGCGCCGGGCCGCCCGCAGCGGGACCCCGCCCAGCAGCCGGCCCAGCCGGGCGGCGCCCCGGGTGCGCCGGTCGAGAAGCGCGGGGAACGGGGCCTCGGCGACCCGCTCGGCGATGCCCGCGGTCGCCCGGGGCACGAAGGTGAGGCCGATCTGCCCGTAGGGCGGGTCGGCCTCCTCGACGGTGTGCCCCAGGCCCGCCAGCGTCTCGGCGAGTTCGAGGACGCGGGCACGCACCTCGGGTCGCAGCCGGGCGGGTACGGCGGTGAACGGCGGCTTCAGCGACAGCGCGATCCGCAGCCGGCCGGGGTCACGGCCCACCGCGGCCGAGGCGTCGACGGTGGGCGGCCGGTGCGGGTCGTTGGCGTGGTTGCCGCTCGCGGCGTCGAGCAGCAGTGCCGCGTCCGCGACCGTGCGGGCCAGCGTGCCGTTGACCGTGATGCCGTGGAAGGACTCGCCGCGCGGCCAGGTCGAGACACGGCCGCGCTGCGGCTTGATGCCGACCAGATGCGTCCAGGAGGCGGGGATGCGGACGGAGCCGGCCCCGTCCGAGCCGAGCGCGGCCGGCACCAGACCCGCGGCGACCGCGGCCGCCGAACCGCCGGAGGAGCCGCCCGGGGTGTGCCCGGTGCTCCACGGGTTGCGGGTCGCGCCGAAGGCCGGGCCCTCGGTGAACGGCCACTGGCCCAGCTCGCAGGTGTTGGTCTTGCCGACGATCACGGCCCCGGCCGCGCGCAGCCGCCGTACCGCCTCGCCGTCCTCGGCGACCGTGGGGTGCACGCCCTGACAGCCGAAGGCCGTCGGTTCGCCGGCCACGTCCATGTCGTCCTTCACGGCGACGGGGACTCCGAGCAGGGGCCGTCCGTCCCCGGCGGCCAACCTCCGGTCGGCGGCGTCGGCTTCGGCGAGCGCTGCCTCGGCCCGGACGATCCGGAAGGCGTTGAGGGTGCCCTGGCTCGCCTCGATCCGGGCGAGGGTCCGCTCGACGAGCGTGCGGGAGGACACCTCGCCCTCGGCCAGCGCGCGGGCGGTGGCCGTCAGGCCTGCGGCACGGTCGGGCGTCATGCGGGCACCTCCGGGACGACGATGTCTACCGCACGGTAACGTCTGGCGGCCGAGTGGCGGAACGGCGCGCGGGCGGGCGGGGTTTGGCCGTCCGCCACAAGAGCGGTCTCGCGCTCCGCCACAGGCGTCCCACAGGCGTCGTCCGTTCCTGCGCAAAGGATTGACGTGTTCCTGCCCCGCCCCTACCTTCTGATCGACTTTCCGAACCGTGTTCGGAATGTCGAACCCAGAGCCGTAGGAGAGCCGCCATGACGACCCGTCCCCCCGCCCCGTCCCGCCGTGCCCTGCTGCGCGCGATGGCCGTCCTGCCCGCCACGGCACTCGTGCTCGGCGAGGCGCCCGGCCTGCTCGGCACGGCCCTGGCCGCCGCGCCGGCCGCCGGATCGGCCACCCGCTACACGATCGTGCCGTTCCTCAACAGCAACGACGGAACGGTGAACGTCTACCAGTCCGACGACGCCACCGACTTCCGGCTGGTGCAGTCCTCCGCCTACACCCCGCCGAGCAACCGCATCCGCGACGCGAGCATCTTCAAGCACACCAACGGCTACTACTACGTCACCTACACGACCCACACCTGGCAGGACGCCAGCACCACCATCGGGTTCGCCCGCAGCTCCGACCGGGTCAACTGGACGTTCCTGTACGACTACACGGTCCCGATCACCAACCTCTCCCGCGCCTGGGCGCCGGAGTGGTTCGTCGACAGCGACGGCAGCGTCAACGTCATCGTGTCCTGCTCGGTGACCAGCGACGAGTGGATCTTCACGCCGTATCTGCTGAAGGCCACCAACTCCGCGCTCACCGCCTGGAGTTCACCGGTCGCCCTGTCCGGCATCGGGTCGAACCACATCGACACCTACATCGTGAAGGTCGGCTCGACCTACCACGCGTTCACGAAGAACGAGACGGCGAAGTACATCGAGTACGGCACCGCGTCGAGCCTGGCCGGCCCCTACACGATCACCAGGACCGGCGACTGGGCGGGCTGGGGCAGCTACCGCGAGGGCCCGTCCGTCATCCAGCTCGACAACGGCGCCTGGCGGATCTTCTTCGACGGCTACGGCGACGGCTATTACTACTACAGCGACAGCTACGACTCCTTCGCCACCTGGAGCGCGCCGAAGGCGCTGCCCGGCATCTCCGGCACGGCGCGCCACTTCACGGTCATCAAGGAGACGGTGACCGGTGGCCCCACCCTCACGAAGAACGCCACTCGCTCCATCCGGTCGGCCAACTACACCACCCGCTACTGGCAGGAGCAGTCCGCCCTGCTCAACCTGCCGGTGGTGACCAGTTCGAGCACCACCGCCGAGAAGCAGGCGTCCACCTTCACCGTCGTGGCCGGACTCGCCGACGCGAACGCGTACTCCTTCCGCGACGCGGCCGGCAACTACCTGCGCCACTACTCCTTCCGAGGCCGCTTCGACGCCGACGACGGCACCTCGTCCTTCGCGAAGGACGCCACCTTCGTCGCCCGGACGGGCTCGGCCAGTGGTTCGGTCCGCTTCGAGTCGTACAACTACCCCGGCTACTACCTGCGCCACTACAACTACCAGCTCCGGGTGGAACAGCCGGACGGCACGGACCTGTTCCGCCAGGACAGCTCGTTCGTGGCGGTGACCGCCTGGGCCTGAGGACGCCCGCACACCCTGTACGCGCGGGTACCGGGCCGGGATGACGGGGCCCCGGCCCGGTGGTCGTGCGGTCCGGCGTCAGCGGTGGTGCGGCGACGTCAGGTAGTGGTGCCTGAGGAGTTCCCTGCCGTGGTCGTTGCCGTTGGGGGTGCCGATGGAGTGGACGAACTTCTGGATGGCGCCGCTGCCCTGGGCGGCGCCGTACGCGCCCGCGAGCGGGCCCGGAGCCTGGCAGTCGACCTCGATCCACGCGAACCGTGCCTGCACGGGTACCGGGGACGCCGGACATGGCTCGACCCTCTCCGTTCGCCATGAGGGGCATGTGCGTGAGCCGAGCGCGCGCCACGGGGCGGATCGGCCGCCCGGCCGGCGGCCCGCCCTCAGTGACGCGGTGACCGGCGGACGGTCAGCACGGCGACGTCGTCGTGCCGGCGGTCCTCCCCGGCGTACGCGCGGGCGTCCTCGTGCAGGGCCAGGGGCAGCTCGGTGGGGGAGAGGTCGAGGTGCTTCGTCAGGCGCTCGTCGACCGGGTAGAACGTGCCGTCGTGGGCGCGGGTCTCGGTGAGGCCGTCGGTGGTCAGCACCAGCGTGGAACCGGCCGGGAACGCGAACCACTCGACCGTCGTCGGTTCGGCGGCCAGTTCGGCGAGCCCGAGCGGGACGCCGGTGTCCACCGCCGGCGTGGTGACGGCGCCGTCGTGCACCAACCGGGGCGGGATGTGCCCGCAGTTGACGACCTGCGCCTCGGTGCCCGCGTCGACGCCGATGACGAGGGCGGTGACGAACCGTTCGTCGTCGCCGGTCTGTTCGGCGTAGGAGTTGTGCCGGACGACCGAGGCGTCCAGGGCGTCGACGAGCGCGGTGAGCGTGGGCTCCCGGTGGGCCGCCTCACGGAAGGCGCCGATGACCGCGAACGCGGCGCCCACGGCGGCCAGCCCCTTGCCCTGCACGTCCCCGATCAGCACGCGCGTGCCGAAGGGGGAGGCGACGACGTCGTAGATGTCACCGCCGACGAGCCGGTCCTCCTGCACGGGTTCGTAGACGCCGTTGACCAGCACGTCGTCGGTGAGCAGGGGCAGGGGGTGCAGGATGTGCCGCTGCATGGCGGCGGCGGTGGAGCGCAGCCGCAGCATCTCGTGCTCGCGCGCGATGCGCCGGTGGCAGGCGTAGACGGAGGCGGCTCCCAGGGCGAGGGTGAGCAGCACCAGCAGCGCCCGGTCCAGCCACCGGCCGTTGTCGTCGGCCCGCACGAGCAGGGTGAGGGTGACGAACAGGGTGGTCCACGCGGCGACGAACCTCGTCTGCTGGACGGTGCACAGCGCCGACGCCGTGCCCGGCAGGAAGACCAGCAGCCCGAGGAGCCACACCTCGGATCCGGACAGGACGCCAAGCAGCTCCACCAGCACCGTCACCGACAGCACACCGACGACCGTCTCGGCGTTGCCCGGGGGCTCGATGGCTTCGAGAGCGTCGGTGGGGCGCTTTTGACGGAGACCGGTCATGGGAACTCCCGCGCAGACGGTGATCTCTCTGTACTTTAGTCAGGTCGTCGGCAGACAGGTCGTCGGCCCGGGCGGGCGGTGACGCCGGCGCGGGTCACGGCGGTCCCGCACGCGAGGCCGCCCCCGTCACCACTTCCCGGTCCCGCGCGCCGGCGACGGCGGCTGAACGGGCGCCGGTGTCCGCCCGTACCCCTGGTGGAACGCCCGTCCCCGGGCCCGTCCGCGGGCGCGTCCACGGGAGGTGACGGGAAGAGCGCCGACCACGGAGTTGTACGTGCTTCAGCAGCCCACGGCCCGCCTCGCGCGCGGTGCCGCACTGGCAGGCGGCCTGGCCATGCTTTCCCTCGCCACCGCGTGCGGCGGCGGCGAGAGCGACGCCACCGCCGGGAAGGGCACTCCCACGCCGGCCTCGGTCACCGCCGCTCCCGCGGCCGGCGTCGTGGCCCCGGCGAAGGTCGAGGTGATCGCCGGCCTGACCGGCTGCACGGCCAGGATCCGTATCGACGCGGACGAGCTGCGCCAGGGCGTCTGCCACACGGAGGAGGCCGACTACCTGATCACCACCTTCCCCGAGGAGCAGTACAAGGAGACCTGGCTCGAGTCCGCCGGTATCTACGGGGGCCAGTACCTCGTGGGTTCCCGCTGGGTCGTCAGCGCGCAGCCGAAGATGCTGACGCGGTTGCGGCCCGTGCTCGGCGGGACCATCCGGCAGCTGGGCGGCACGGGCCCGAGCGCCGGGCCGAGCGCGTCGTAGCGCCACCGCGTCCGGCCCGGGGCGGGCCCGGCGGCGGCGATGAGCTCATCCGGTCCTGAGCGGCCACGCCGTCACGGGCGTGGCCAGGGGCGGCCGCCGATGGCCTCGATGCCGTAGTTGAAGCGCCGCAGATAGCCCGCGAAGGCGGCGATGTCCTCGTCCGGCCAGTCGGTCATCACCTGGTCCAGGATGTCCACGATCCCCTCGCGCTCCGAGTCCAGCAGTCGGGTGCCCTCGTCGGTGAGCCGGAACTTGCGCGCCATCCCGCCCTCCGGGTCGGGGATCCGCTCGATGAACCCCGCCCGCATCGCCGCCGCGGTCTGCCGGTTCAGGGTGGAGGCGTCCAGGCCGAAGGCCTCGCTGAGTTCCCCGATCGACATGGGTCCCTGGACCCGGATCCGGCTCAGCAGGATGTAGGCGCTGCGCTCCATGAGGCTGTTCTTGCGGCGGCCGCCCCGCTGGTTCAGGAACGTGTGGCGGCTGAGCAGCATCTGCTCGTACTCGACCTCGTGCGTCGGCGTCTCCATGTGCCCGACCTCCTGCTTCCGTGCGCCCGCACCATCCTGGCACACCACTGTGCACAGGCCACGGCATGTGCTTGATACATACGACATGTACGATGCACATTCTTCGCGCAGATTCGCGCAGCTCCCTCGCGCGGATCCTTCGCGCGGATCCTTCGCGCGGATCCTTCACCGCACATCCCAAGTCGAGGAGTCCCCATGGGCGCCCCCGCTCTCCAGCCCACGGCCCGCCCAGGCGCCGTGATCGCCACGCTGGCCTTCGCCGGCACCACCGCGGCGATCATGCAGACGCTGGTCACCCCCCTCATCGCCGAGCTGCCGCAGATCCTGAACACCTCGTCCTCGAACGCGGCCTGGGTGATCACGGTCACCCTGCTGGTGGCCGCCGTGTGCGTGCCGGTCGTCGGCCGCCTCGGCGATCTGGTCGGCAAGCGCCGGATGCTGCTCGCCTGTTCCGTGCCGCTGATCGTGGGCTCGGTGGTGTGCGCGTTCGCCTCCGACGTCGTGACGATGATCGTGGGGCGCGGACTCCAGGGCATGGGCATGGGCATGGTGCCCCTCGGTATCGCGCTGCTGCGGGACGTCGTACCGGCCGAGAAGCTCAGCGGCTCCATCGCCCTGGTCAGCGCCTCCATGGGCATCGGCGGCGCCATCGGCCTGCCGCTGGCCGCCGCCGTCGCCCAGTACGCGAACTGGCGGGTGCTGTTCTGGGGCTCCGCCGCCCTGGCCGCCGCCGTCGCCGTCCTGATCTTCATGCTCGTCCCCGACGTTCCCGCCGGCGCCAAGGGCCAGCGCTTCGACCTGCCCGGCGCGATCGGTCTCGGCGTCGGCCTGGTCTCGCTGTTGCTCGCGGTCTCCAAGGGCGCCGAGTGGGGCTGGACCTCGGGCGCCACACTCGGTCTGTTCGCCGCCGCCGTCGTGGCGCTGGTCGGCTGGGGAGTGTGGGAGGTGCGTACCACCGACCCGCTGATCGACCTGCGCACCACGGCCCGTCCCCGGGTGCTCCTCACCAACCTCGCCTCGGTCTTCATCGGCTTCGGCATGTACGCGAGCATGCTCGTGATGCCGCAGCTGCTCCAGTTCCCGGAGGCCACCGGCTACGGCCTCGGCCAGTCGATGCTCGCGGCCGGTCTGTGGATGGCGCCCGGCGGCCTGATGATGATGCTGATCTCCCCGCTCGGCGGAAAGCTCACCAACGCCCGCGGTCCGAAGTTCACGCTGGTCTGCGGCGCCCTGGTGCTGGCCGCCGGCTACTTCGTCTCCCTGGCCCTGATGGGTTCCGCCTGGGGCGTCATGGTGGTCACGCTCATCACCAGCGGTGGCGTGGGCCTCGCCTACGGCGCCATGCCCGCCCTGATCATGAGCTCGGTCCCGCTCACGGAGACCGCCGCCGCCAACGGCTTCAACACGCTCATGCGTTCGCTCGGCACCTCGATCGGCTCCGCCGTCATCGGCGTGATCCTCTCCCAGATGACCACCACCATGGGCGGCCACACCCTCGCCTCCGAGGACGGCTTCCGCACCGCGCTCCTGGTCGGCGGCGCACTCGCCCTGATCTCCGCGGCCATCGCCGCCGTCATCCCCGCCGCCCGCGCCGCGGCGGCCGGCGAGGACGCGACCGACCGGAGCGCCGCGCCCGAGCAGGCCAAGGTCTGAGACACCGCAGGGGGCGACCGCGACAGGCCGCCCCCTCCGTGCCGCCTCCGTACTACGCCAGATCAAGCAGCCCCCTGCGTACCGCCTCGGACACCGCCGCCGCCCGGTTGTCCGCACCCGGCGAGCTGGACGACGTCGGGCACGAGGGTGCCGGTGCGAGCTGGTTGCCGACGCGTACGCCGTGGTACTCGCTGCAGGCGACGATCGGCTTCAGGTCTATGTCCGGGAAGCGCTGCAGGAACGCTGCCTTGGCGCCGTCCTGCCGGGTCAGCCGGCGGGCCTTCGCGCGGCAGGAGCGGCAGGAGGCGGCGGAGCGGGACGGCTCTACGGTGCAGGCGCTGTGTCCGCCCGCATCAGCACGCAGTCGAACTCGATCACCCGTCCCGTGGTCGCCTCGCGCGTCACGGGGTACATGCCGGTGATACCGAACCCGGCGGCCTCGTACACCGCGACGGCCTCACCCATGCCGGGACTGCCCTCGTACAGCTTCAGCACCGCGACCTCGGACTGCATCCCCACGAATTCGGCGATCCGCTCCCCGGCGCCGGCGAACACCTCGAGGTCGTAGCCCTGGGTGTCCATCTTCAGGTAGGGGCGCGGCTCGGCGAGGCCGTCCAGCGCCTCGGTCATGACCTCGTCCAGCCGGCGGACGCGGATCTCCTCGGTGTCGGCCTTCGTGAACCTGCTGTAGCGGCCCTTGCCGTAGTCGCTGGCCGCCAGCAGGGAGTTCATCGTCTTCCAGCCGACGTGGATCTCGGCCGTCGTCTCCTCGCGGCCGAGCCCGCACCGGTGCACCTGCCAGTCGGGGTCGTCCGCCGCGGCCTTCTCGAGCCGGGCGAAGGTCTCCGAGGTGGGCTCGAAGGACACGATCCGGCCGGTGTAGCCGAGTTTCCGCAGCCGTTTGGCGTACTGGCCGTTGTTGGCTCCGACGTCGAAGACGCAGTTCACGCCGTAGAGCTCCAGCATCGCGACCACGTGCTGGGTGCAGAGGTACTCGGCGGCCGCCAGCTGGAGTCTGCGCTCGTCCTGTCCGCCCGGGTTCTCCATCAGGAGCAGCGCGCCGGTGTCGCCCAGCCGCACGGCGCCGCCCTCGGCGACCTCGGACCGCGCACCGTCCCGGGTTCGCCGCAGCACCCAGGTGTCCTTGTCCGCGCGGGCCACCCGGTACGGTCCGCCGCGCCGCGAGACCACCGCCGTCCCCGGCCCGAGGTCGGTCACCTGGACCCCGATGCGGGGCATCAGGCCGAGCAGTCGTCGAAAGAGGGTCTGCATCTGCCCAGGCCTATCAGACGCGACGGGAGGCGGTCCGCGAGTTGAACGACATTCGCCGATCGGATGACCGCACGAAGACACGCGCCGGGTCCGGCCGGTGTCCCTCGACTTCGAGAGCGCTCCAGGGTCTGGCGTCACCGGGACCGGTGAGCGCCGACGCGGACGCCCGCAACCTCTTCGCCTCGACCCCGAGGAGGTCCGGCACAAGCTGGACGTCCCGCGCGGGCACCGCGAGGCGGAGCGGCGTGACTACGACACCGTTCTGAAGACGATCGCCTACTCCGGCATCGGGGGCGCGCGAAAAGGGGCCCGGAAACCGCTCCGGACCCCTTCAACCCCCACGTCGTGCTGTCTCGCCGTTCTGCCGGTCAGGCGCTCAGGCGGCCGCGACCTCGCCCGCGTGGCCGTGCAGACGGGCCACGACCTCGGTCAGCTGGGCGGCGACCTCGGCGTCGTCCACCGGGTGGGTCTCGGCGAAGCGGGTCAGCGAGCCCGGGATGGAGAGCTTGAGGTCCTCGATGACCTTGCCGCCGGCGATGCCCACGGCCTTGCGGGCCTCGTCCTGCGCCCACACGCCGCCGAACTGGCCGAACGCGGTGCCGACCACGGCGACGGGCTTGCCGCCGAAAGCGCCGGCGCCGTACGGGCGGGACAGCCAGTCGATGGCGTTCTTCAGGACGGCCGGGATGGTGCCGTTGTACTCGGGGGAGAAGAGCAGGAAGGCGTCGGCGGCCTGGGCGGCCGCACGCAGCTTGGCGGCGGCGGCCGGCACGCTGTCCTCGACGTCGAGGTCCTCGTTGTAGAAGGGGATCTCGGCCAGGCCCTCGAAGAGGTCGACGGTGGCGCCCTCGGGAGCGACCTTGACGGCCGCCTCGGCGAGCTGGCGGTTGGTCGAACCGGCGCGAAGGCTGCCGACGAGCGCGAGGATGCGGACAGACATGGGTACTCCCAGAGGCTGAAACAGTGCTGTTACAAATCCGGACCGAGGTCCGTTTAATGTTCTAGCATCCTAACCGGACCACGGTCCAGTTTCATTCCCGATGCTTTACGCTGAGTTCATGTCCGCTGTTCTGCCTCCCTGTCCGGAGCCCGAGGAGAGCCTCACCGAGCCCGAGCTGCTGCACCTGGGGCCGGCCGGTGACGAGCCGTGCCTGCGCGCCGACGCGGCCCGCAACCGCGCCAGGCTGCTGGACGCCGCCGCCCGGCTGATCGCCCGGCACGGCGCGGCCGGGGTCACGATGGAGGCGGTGGCGAGCGCGGCGAACGTGGGCAAGGGCACGGTGTTCCGGCGCTTCGGCGACCGCACCGGGCTGCTGACCGCGCTCCTGGACCACTCGGAGCGGAACTTCCAGGCCGCGTTCCTGAGCGGTCCCCCGCCGCTTGGGCCGGGCGCGGAGCCCGTGGAGCGACTGCGGGCGTTCGGCGTCGCCATGCTCAGACGGGCCGTGGACGAACTGGACCTCCAGCTGGCGGCCGAGCCCGGACCCGACCGCCGGTACTCCGTGCCCCCGCGCCGAGTGCATCACAGCCACCTCGTGCTGCTGCTGCGCCAGGCCCTGCCCGACGCGGACGTCGAGCTGCTGGCCCACACGCTGATGGGGTACCTCAGCCCCGTTCTCGTCCACCACCTCACCCGGCAGTGCGGCATGCCGGCGGCGCGCCTGGAGGCCGGCTGGAGCGAACTGGTCGACCGGGTGACGAGCGGTGTGCCGAGCGGGACGCCGGTCAGGGCTGCCCGGTGAAGAGGTCGACGACGGCCTGCGGGGCGTCCTCGGCGAACAGCGTCACGCCGCTGCGGGCGGAGTCGGCCGCGGCCGTCGCGCTGCGCGGGAACAGCTTCTCCTCGTAGGCGGTCAGCGCGGCCTCGCGCCCGCCCGGGCGGGCGGCCAGGGCCAGGCCCAGTTCGGCGCCGTCCAGCATCGCGAGGTTGGCGCCCTCGCCGGCGAACGGCGACATCAGGTGGGCGGCGTCGCCGAGCAGGGTGACACCGGGGACGCGGTCCCAGCGGTGGCCGACCGGCAGGGCGTGGATCAGGCGCGGGACCAGCGGTCCGTCGGCGTCCGCGACCAGTGCGCGCAGGCTCTTGTCCCAGTCCGTGAAGTGCTCCAGCACGTGAGTCCTGGCCGCCTCGGCATCGCCGAAGTCGACGCCGTCCGCCCAGTCCTCGGCGACTTGCAGGGCGGTGTAGACGTGCAGGCTGCCGTCGGGCTCGCGGTGGGCGAGGAATCCCTTGCCGGCGCCGAGCGCGAAGAGGAACCCCTCGCCGACCACTCCGGCGCTCACCGGATGGCGTACGTCCGCCTCCAGCAGGTCCGTCTCGACGAACGACACGCCCGTGTACGCGGGCCGGGCGTCGGAGACCAGCGGGCGGATCCGCGACCAGGCTCCGTCGGCGCCGACCAGCAGGTCCGTGGTGAACGCGGAGCCGTCCTCGAGCCGCACCTCGTGCCGCCCGTCGCCCAGCGCCCGCGCGTCGGTGACCTTCCGGCCCCAGCGGACCGTTCCCTCGGGCAGTGAGTGCAGCAGCAGGTCGCGCAGGGCGCCGCGGTCGACCTCGGGACGCTCGCCGGTCCCGTCGTCGGCCCCCTCGAAGCGGACCACCGCGTCCTTGTCGAGGACCCGGGTGGCCTGGCCGCCGGGCAGGACCAGCGCCCGGAACCCCTCGTGCAGTCCGGCGGCGCGCAGGGCCTCCTGGCCGGAGTCCTGGTGGATGTCGAGCATGCCGCCCTGGGTGCGGGCGGTGGGGGAGGCGTCCAGGTCGAAGACGGCCGCCTCGACGCCGTGCACGTGCAGTACACGGGCGAGGGTGAGGCCGCCGAGTCCGGCGCCGATGATCGCTACGGGGTGGTGCATGGGTCCTCCTGTGGTCGTCAGCCGGGTACGGCGGTCCGCTCGATGCCGCCGATCAGCGCCTGGAACCCCCAGGAGAGGCGGGCCTCGGGCGGCCCCGAGAGCAGCGGTCCGGCGAGCCCGGCGATGTGCGGACGGGTCCGCTCCGACGCCTCGTGCACCGCGTGCCGCAAGGCGTCCCAGTCCTCCTGCGAGGCCTCGTCCGTGTGTTCGGCGGCTGTCGCGGTGGCGTGCTGGAGCAGCAGGTCCACGCCCCACGCGGCCTGCGCGGGCGGCACGCCGCCCTCGTCGAGCAGGGCCAGCAGGGTCTCGATCAGGTTCAGGTAGTGCGCCCCGCTGGGCCGGGCGGTGAGCGCGGAGCGGGCGAGGTCCGGGTAGGCGAAGAGCATCGCGGTGTACGAGGTGAGCACCCCTTCCAGCCGCTCGCGCCAGCTCCCCTCGGCCGGAGCGGGTCCGACCGTGCCCAGCAGTTCGTCGAGCACGGCCGCGTGCAGCTCCGCCGTGTTGCGGACGTACACGTACAGGGAGGCCGGGCCGGTGTCGAGCTCCTCGGCCAGGCGCCGCATGGTCAGCTTCCGCAGGCCTTCGGCGCGCAGCACCGCGAGGGCGGCGGCCACGATGCCCTCCCTGGTCAGGGCGGGCTTGGCCGGGCGCTCACGGCGACTGCGCGGGGTGTCGGGGCGTGCTGTCATGCCCCCACCGTAGCGAACATGTTCGTCGCGAACAAGTACGTCACGAACATGTTCGTTGACGGCTCATCGGATTTCGGCGTCCCCCGCCCGGAGACCCGTTCACAGCTTCTGCCAAGATGCCGTACGTCATGGTGCAGATACCGAACACGCCCGCGCCGACGAAGTCGCCGGCGCCGCGCCCCGTGCCCACGAGCGCCGATGTGGCCCGCCTGGCCGGAGTCTCGCGCGCGACCGTCTCCTACGTCCTGAACAACGCCAGCGCCGTGCGCATCAGCGAGCCCACCCGCCGCCGCGTGCGCGAGGCCGCCGAGGAACTCGGGTACGTGCCGCACGCGGCCGCCCGTACCCTGCGGGCCGGGCACAGCCGCATGGTCCTGATGCCCACCCTGCCCGTCCCGGCGGGTCCCCTCTACTCCCAGTTCGTGCACGACTTCCAGGGGGCGCTCAGCCGCCTCGACTACACCGTGGTCCAGTACGGCGCCACCGGCCTGCGCGGTGACGACGCCGCCCGGGCCTGGGCCGAACTGCGGCCCGTCGCCGTGCTGGTGCCCAGCCCCGGCATCGGCCCCGAGGGGGTCGCCGTCCTGAAGCGGTCCGGCGCCCGGGCCGTGGTGACCCTCAGCCCCGCGGCGGTCGAGGGCGCCCGCGCGCTGCTCCTGGACCACGCCGACGTCGGCCGCAGCGCCGCAGCGCACCTGTACGCCCGCGGCCGCCGCCGGATCGGGGTGGTCGTCCCGGCCGAGCGCGGCA
Source organism: Streptomyces sp. NPDC060002 (assembly GCF_042737245.1). NCBI lineage: Bacteria > Bacillati > Actinomycetota > Actinomycetes > Kitasatosporales > Streptomycetaceae > Streptomyces > Streptomyces sp. NPDC060002. The sequence goes on along the minus strand of NZ_JBHWUW010000001.1, from coordinate 268,116 downwards.
TGGAGATCTTCTCCGCGCCCCGCCTGGCCGGCTCCCGCGAGGCGCTGCACGGCACGGACGCCACCGTCACCGAGCTGTCCCTGGCCTACACGGAGGAGTCCGCGGCCGCCCTCGCCGCCCGCTGGCCCGCCCTCGGCCTCGACGCCGTCTTCGCCTACAACGACGAGTACGCCATGCTGCTGATGCGCGCCCTTCAGGACGCGGGCGTAGGCGTCCCCGAGGACGTCGCCGTCATCGGCGCCGACGATCTGATGCTCGGGCGGCTGCTGCGGCCCCGGCTCAGCACCGTCCGGATCGCGCTGCCCTCCGGCCGCGACCTCGCCTCGCTGGTCGACCGCGCGGTGCGCAGCCCCGCGGCCGCCCCCGAGTCGCACGAACCGTTCGGAGCCACCGTGGTGCAGCGCGACTCCAGCTGAACTACGGTCGCGGGGGAGGCGTGCCATGCGTGCGACGGTCGGCATCATCGGCGGCGGCCCCGCGGGGCTGCTCCTCGCCCGGCTGCTGCACCGCGCGGGCGTCGGCTGTGTGGTCCTGGAGAGCAGGACGAGGCAGTACGTGGAGCGGCGCCAGCGCGCCGGAATGCTGGAGCAGGGCACGGTCGACGCTCTGCGCGCGGCGGACGCGGCCGACCGGCTCGACACCGAGGGCCTGGTGCACCACGGCATCGAGCTGCGCTTCGACCGCGAACGCCACCACGTCGACTTCCCCGTCCTCACCGGTGGCCGCACGGTCACGATCTACGCCCAGACGGAGATCGTGAAGGACCTGGTCTCCCTCCAACTCGCCGACGGGCCGCCCCTGTTGTTCGAGGCGGCGGCGCTCGCCGTGGAGAAGCCGCTGAGCGGGTCGCCCGTCGTACGGTTCCGGCACGAGGGCCGCGAACGGACCCTCTCCTGCGACTGGGTCGTCGGCTGCGACGGCTCGCACGGCGTCGCCCGCGACGCCTTCCCGGCCGACGCGGGCCGGACGTACACGCACGACTACCCGTACTCCTGGCTCGGCGTCCTCGCCGAAGTGCCGCCCTCCTGCGAGGAGTTGATCTACGCACGCCACGAACGCGGCTTCGCCCTGCACAGCATGCGTTCGCCGCGGATCTCCCGGCTCTACCTCCAAGTCCCCAACGGCACCGATGTGCAGGAGTGGCCCGACGACCGGATCTGGGACGAACTCGCGGCCCGCTTCGCCGTCGACGCCGACTGGACGCTGCGCCGAGGCCCGATCACCACCAAGTCCGTGACGCCGATGCGCAGCCTCGTCCACGAGCCGATGCGCCACGGCCGGCTCCTGCTCGCCGGGGACGCCGCCCACATCGTCCCGCCGACCGGTGCCAAGGGGCTCAACCTCGCGGTCTCGGACGTACGGCTGCTCGGCAGGGCCTTCGCCGAACTGCACGCCACCGGGTCCACGAGGCTGCTGGACGGGTACTCGGACCTTTGCCTGCGACGTGTGTGGCAGGCGGCCCGCTTTTCCGACGACATGACTAGGATGTTGCACGCTCAACCAGATGGAGATGCGTTCGACCATCGGATGCAGCTCGCCCGGCTGCGCCGGATCACCGCATCCCGCCACGCCGCCGCCGAACTGGCGGCCAACTACACGGGACTTCCCCTCCCGCTGTGAGAGCCGCGAGTCCCGCGGGTCACCGATCGGAGAGCCTTCATGCCGCTGCTCGACCCCAAGAACTGGCAGTCCCGCACCTTGTCGGGTCCCCGGTACACCGTCACCGAGCCCGCCACCGGCGACCCGCTGGGCACCGTCGACCTGGCGGGCGCCGCGGACGTCGGCCCCGCCGCCGAGGCCGCCCGCGCCGCGCAGGCCGAGTGGGCCCGCCTGCCGCACTTCGTGCGCGCCGGTGTGCTGCGCAAGGCCGGCGACCTGTTCACCGCGCACGCCGACGAACTGCGCGAGTGGATCGTCCGCGAGTCGGGCTCCATACCCGGCAAGGCCGACTTCGAGCTGCACGTCGCCGCCCAGGAGTGCTACGAGGCCGCCGCGCTCGCCTCCCGCCCGGCCGGACAGGTCCTGCCCAGCGAGGCGCCCCGGCTTTCGTACACCCGGCGGGTGCCCGTCGGCGTGGTGGGTGTGATCTCCCCGTTCAACGCCCCGCTGATCCTGTCGATCCGGTCCGTCGCGCCCGCCCTCGCGCTCGGCAACGCGGTCGTCCTCAAGCCGGACCCGCGTACGGCGGTGTGCGGCGGTCTGGCCCTGGCCGCCGTCTTCGCGGAGGCGGGCCTGCCCGAGAACCTCCTGCACATCCTCCCGGGCGGCGCCGAGACCGGTGCGGCCCTGGTCGCCGACCCGCGCGTGCCGGTGATCTCCTTCACCGGCTCCACCGGCGCAGGCCGGGCCGTCGGCGAGGCCGCCGGCCGCCATCTCAAGCGGGCCCACCTCGAACTCGGCGGCAACTCCGCCCTGATCGTGCTGGAGGACGCCGACCTGGACGCGGTGATCTCCACCGCGGCCTGGGGTTCCTTCTTCCACCAGGGCCAGATCTGCATGACCACCGGCCGCCACCTGGTGCACGCCTCCCTCTACGAGGAGTACGTGGAGCGGCTCGCGGCGAAGGCCGACGCCCTCGCCGTCGGCGACCCGCACCGCGCGCAGGTCCACCTCGGTCCGCTCATCGACGGCGGCCAACTCGCCAAGGTGCACGGCCTGGTGGAGGCCAGCACCGCGGCCGGCGCCAAGCTCGCCGCGGGCGGCAGGCACGAGGACCTCTTCTACCGGCCGACCGTCCTCGCGGGCGTCGACGACGACACCCCCGCCTACGCGGAGGAGGTCTTCGGCCCGGTGGCCCCCGTACGCTCCTTCGGCACGGTGGACGAGGCGGCGGCCCTGGCCGCGCGCGGCTCCTACGGCCTCTCGCTCGGCATCGTCACCCGCGACGCCGCCCGCGGTCTCGAACTCGCCGAACGCGTCCCGACCGGCATCGTGCACATCAACGACCAGACGGTGAACGACGAGGCCGTCGCCCCCTTCGGCGGGGTCGCCGCCTCCGGCACCGGCGCCCGCTTCGGCGGCGAGGCCAACCTCGACGCCTTCACCGACGTGCGCTGGACGACGGTGCGCGCGGACGTCGCGCCGTACCCCTTCTAGGGATTCCCGGGCTTCGGGGGATGTCCGGGACTACTCGCCCCGGGCGGCCGGGGAGTCGTCGGCCCCGGCCTTGGCCCGCTCTTCCTCGACGGACTTGCGGACCTCGTCCATGTCCAGCTTGCGCGCCTGTCCGATGACGTCCGTGAGGGCGGCCTCGGGCAGGGCGCCCGGCTGCGCGAACACGGCGACCCGGTCCCGCACGATCATCAGCGTCGGGATGGACTGGATACCGAAGGCCGCGGCCAGCTCCGGCTGCGCCTCGGTGTCCACCTTGCCGAACACCAGGTCCGGGTTCTCCTGCGCGGCCTTGTCGTAGACCGGGGCGAACTGACGGCACGGGCCGCACCAGGACGCCCAGAAGTCGATCAGCACGAAGTCGTTGTCGGTGACCGTCTGGTCGAAGTTCTCCTTGGTGAGCTCCACGGTGCTGCTCATGGCGTGATTCCCTCTTCCCGGTGCTTCCTGCCAGGGCTCCCCTGACATGGGTGCAGCCGTCCGCGACAACGCGGCCGGCCCGACGCGTATTCCGCGCCCCTACCCGTGTGGCCACCCGGCACACCACCCACCAGACTGACCCCATGACGGAAACGGAAACCAACCTGTACGACGTGGTTGTGCTCGGAGCCGGGCCCGTGGGGGAGAACGTCGCCGACCGCACCCGTGCGGCCGGCCTGACCACCGCGGTCGTGGAGAGCGAGCTGGTCGGCGGTGAGTGCTCGTACTGGGCCTGCATGCCCAGCAAGGCCCTGCTGCGCCCGGTGATCGCCCGTGCGGACGCCCGCAGGCTGCCCGGCCTGCGCGAGGCGGTGCAGGGCCCGCTGGACACGACGGCGGTCCTCGCCCGCCGCAACTGGTTCACCGGCGACTGGACGGACGACGGCCAGGTCGACTGGATCAAGAGCATCGGCGCGGACCTCCACCGCGGCCACGGCAGACTGACCGGGCCGCGCACGGTGACGGTGGGGGACAAGGTGCTCACGGCCCGCCACGCGGTCGTCGTCGCCACCGGTACCCGCGCCGCGCTGCCCGACCTGCCCGGAATCGCCGAGGTCAAGCCCTGGACGAGCAGGGAGGCCACCAGCGCCCAGTCCGCGCCCGGCCGGCTCGTCGTGGTCGGCGGGGGAGTCGTCGCCACCGAGATGGCCACCGCCTGGCAGGCCCTCGGCTCACAGGTCACCCTCCTCGTGCGGGGCAAGGGCCTGCTCGACCGGATGGAGCCGTTCGCGGGCGAGCTGGTAGCCGAGGCGCTCACCGAGGCCGGCGCGGACGTGCGCACCGGCACCTCGGTGGTGTCGGTGACCCGCTCCGACGGCACCGTCGTGGTCGTCACCGACACCGGCGAACGCATCGAGGCCGACGAGATCCTCTTCGCCGTCGGCCGCGCCCCGCGCACCGACGACATCGGCCTGGACACGGTCGGCCTGGCACCCGGCTCCTGGCTCACCGTCGACGACAGCCTGCGCGTCACCGGCACCGACTGGCTCTACGGGGTGGGCGACGTCAACCACCGGGCGCTCCTCACCCATCAGGGCAAGTACCAGGCCCGGATCGCGGGCGCCGCCATCGCCGCCCGCGCGGCCGGCACCGATCTGCCGGAGAGCGACCCGTGGAGCGCCCACGCCGCCACGGCCGACCACGAGTCCGTCCCCCAGGTCGTCTTCACCGACCCGGAGGCGGCCGCCGTCGGCCTCTCGCTCGCCGAGGCCGAGCAGGCCGGACACCGGGTGCGGGCCGTCGACGTCGACATGTCGTCGGTGGCCGGCGCGGGCCTGTACGCCGAGGGCTACAAGGGCCGCGCGCGGATGGTCGTCGACCTGGAGCAGGAGATCGTGCGCGGCGTCACCTTCGTCGGTCCGGGCGTCGGCGAACTGATCCACTCGGCGACGATCGCGGTCGCCGGCCAGGTCCCGCTCGCCCGGCTGTGGCACGCCGTCCCGTCCTACCCGACGCTCAGCGAGGTGTGGCTGCGGCTGCTGGAGGCCTACCGGGACAACTGACGGAACTCGGCCGGCCGGCCCGCCGCTCAGGGGAGCCGGCCGGCCCCCCGCTCAGGGGAGCCGGCCGGCCCGCCACTCAGGGGAGTTGGAAGCCCAGCGCCCTCGCGGCCCGGTCCGCCGTCGGCTGCGTCCAGCGCTCGAGCACGGCCTCGTTGGCCGAGAGCGAGCGCGGCTCGGCCCGGTCGAGATAGAGCAGACCGTCGAGGTGGTCCGTCTCGTGCTGGACGATTCGGGCGGGCCAGCCGCCGAACACCTCGTCCAGCGGCCGGCCGTGCTCGTCCGCGCCTGTGAGCCGCACCTCGGCGTGCCGGGCCACCACCGCCTGGTAGCCCGGCACGCTCAGGCAGCCCTCGAAGAAGGCGGCGCGGGCCGAACCGACCGGCTCGTACGACGGGTTGACCAGGACCCGGAACGGCTGGGGCACCCGGCCGCGGGCCACCCGCACCTCCTCCGGCACCGGCGCCGGGTCCTCGATGACGGCGATCCGCAGCTCCACACCGACCTGCGGCGCGGCGAGGCCGACGCCCGGCGCCGCGTGCATGGTGACGCGCAGGGCCTCGACGAACCGGGCCAGCAGCGCGGGGTCGAGCTCGCCCTCGTAGCGCGGGGTGCCCGTCCGCAGGACCGGGTCTCCGGCCGCGACGATGGGCAACGGGCCGCCGGGGGAGAGGAGTTCCTCGATCCGTTCGGCAAGGGGCGTGCGGGGACTGGGAGATGCCATCGGGCCAGCATGCCACGACCGCACGGCGTGTGACGCACGTCACTCGAAGTGCCGGGAACTCGGCATGGTCCGCTGCCGACTACTGGTGCGTCACGGCTGAAAATCGTCCCCCGGATCGCTGTCCCGCCCCACTCCTCCTGCCCCCGGAGAAGCCCCATCATGTCCACCGCTCCCACCACGGACGAGGCCCCGCGAACAGCGGCCCCCGCGCCGAAGTCCCGCGGTCCGTGGGCCCCGCTGCGCCCGCTGATACTGCGTCTGCACTTCTACGCCGGCGTGTTCGTGGCGCCGTTCCTGCTGGTCGCCGCCGCCACCGGGTTCCTCTACGCCGGCGCGTTCCAGGCCGAGAAGCTCGTGTACTCCCACGAGATGACCGTGCCGGTCGGCGACGCGAAGCTGCCGATCTCCGAGCAGGTGGACGCCGCCCGCAAGGCCCACCCCGAGGGCACGGTTTCGGCCGTCCGCCCCTCGCCGGAAGACGACGCCACGACCCGGGTGATGCTGTCCGGCGTCAACGGCGTCGACGCCACCCACACCCTCGCCGTGTTCGTCGACCCGTACACAGGCAAGGTGCGCGGCGCGCTGGAGCAGTACGGCTCCACCGGCGCGCTGCCGCTGCGCACCTGGATCGACGAGTTCCACCGCGATCTGCGCCTCGGTGAGAACGGCCGCCTCTACAGCGAACTCGCCGCCAGCTGGCTGTGGGTGATCGCGGGCGGTGGTCTGGTGCTCTGGTTCTCCCGGCGGCGCGCCCTGCGCAAGGTCCGCGGCACCGCCGGACGGCGCCGCACGCTGGGCCTGCACGGCACCGTCGGCGTGTGGGCCGCCGTCGGCTTCATCTTCCTGTCCGCGACCGGCCTGACCTGGTCCACGTACGCGGGCGCCAACATCGACGTGCTGCGCACCTCGCTCGGCCAGGCCACCCCGTCGGTGTCGGCGGCCGCGAGCGGCGGCGAACACGCCGGCCACGACGCGGCCTCCGGCGCGGGCGGGGACGGCGAGCACGGCGTCGGCCTCGACACCGTCCTGGCCGCCGCGCGGGCCGAGGGGCTGGGCGACCCGGTCGAGATCGTCCCGCCCGCGGACGCCTCCTCCGCGTACGTGGTCAAGCAGGTGCAGCGCAGCTGGCCCGAGAAGCAGGACGCGGTGGCGATCGACCCGGCCACCGGCGAGGTCACCGACGTGCTGCGGTTCGACGACCACCCGCTGCTCGCCAAGCTGACCCGCTGGGGCATCGACCTGCACACCGGCGTCCTGTTCGGGCTGGTCAACCAGCTCGCGCTGATGCTCCTCGCGGGCTCCCTGATCCTGCTGATCGTGTGGGGCTACCGCATGTGGTGGCAGCGCGGCCGGGGTTCCGCCTTCGGCCGGCCCATCCCGCGCGGCGCCTGGGCGCAGGTCCCGCCGTACGTCCTCGTCCCGCTGATGGCGGCGGTCGCCGTGGTCGCCTACTTCGTCCCGCTCCTCGGCATCCCGCTCGTCGGCTTCCTGGTCGTGGACGTCGTCCTCGGCGAGATCGCGCACCGGCGGGAGCGGCGGACGGCCGCCTGAGCGGGCCCGGGCACCGAAGCGGCCCGGCGGTGGAGGTCACCGCCGGGCCGCTCGTCGTGTGGACTCAGACCTCGGGGAAGTCCCCGGCCAGCGCCGAGGCCAGGCGCAGATGCGGTCCCGCCTCCGCGTGCCGCCCCTGTCGCTCCAGGGTGCGGCCCAGCATCAGCCGGGCATAGTCCTCCACCGGGTCACGCTCCACGATCAGTCGCAACTCGGTCTCGGCGCGCTGCAGTTGGGCCGAGTGGTAGTAGGCGCGGGCCAGCAGCAGCCGCGGTCCGGTCTGCTCCGGCACCTCCTCGACCAGTCCGGCCAGCACCCGCGCGGCGGCGGTGTACTCCTTCGCGGCGAAGAACAGCCGCGCCCGCTCCCACCGCTCGGCCGGCGTTCCGTGGGCGTAGTAGGCGGTGTCGTCGGTCGTCTCGTATGTCGTGTCCACTCGTGCCTCCTTCGAGGCCGACAACCGGGTGCGGTGATTGAATATTCCACTACCGGTGGGTGCGCTACCGGGACGCGCGTGTCAGCTCCGCCGGCTCCGCGTCGGCCCGCTCGGTGACGCGGGCGAGGACGCGGCCGGCGGTCGCCAGGTCCTGCTGCGAGATCCCGTCATGGACGCGGGCCGAGATCTCGCCCGTCTCGGCGCCGATGACGGCGAACAGCTCCCCCCCCCGGCGTCCGTGGGGTCCGTGGGCCGGATCAGCGGGCCGCCGGCCGCCGGCAGCCCCTCGGCGAGCAGGGTGTCGACGGTGACGCGTACGTCCGCCGCCCCGGTCCTGAGCGCATGGATCACCCGCTCGACGAGCGCGCCGAGCTCCAGCGGCCATCACCGCTTCATCCCGTCACGCAGGAGTGCCACCCGGGACCACCAGTCCCCCCGGGCGCGGCCTCAGCGGTCGGGCGGCACGGTTTCGAACTCCCTCGCCAGGTGCCCGGTGTCCAGTTTCAGCCGCCACGCGTTGCGGCGTTGCGCGGTCGCCAGGGCGGCCTGGAGCGGTGACGGGGGCACCGCCAGCACCGGGCAGACGGCGCGGGCGAGGCAGTAGCGGCCGGTCGACGGCCACAGCGCGCGGTGCAGCAGGCCACGCCGTCCGGCGCCGATCACGAGGAGGTCGTCCTCCCGGTCGGCGGTCCCGACCAGCGCCGGACCCGGGGTGCCGCGCGCGATGAGGGCCCGCGTGCGCAACCCGTGGCCGTCGCCGCCGACGACCGCACGCAGGGCGCCGAGCAGCCTCTCACGCGCCAGCCGCTCCCAGTCCTCGACCAGGACGGCCGCGGCAGTCGACCTGCGGGCGGCGAGCTCCCCGCCCGGCGGCTCCCAGGCCAGCACCGGCCAGAGTTCGGCTCCCCGGCGCCGCGCCTCGTCGGCGGCCCGGCCCAGGGCGGTGAGGCTCCCCAGCGAGCCGCTCACCCCCACGACGACACGGGCGGCCGACGACGGGCGGGACTCGGACATCGCTTCCTCCGTTCTGCGTGCGCCGACCGGTCCGTCCGGGCGGCGACCCTGCGCAAAACCGCTTCCGTCCCGCCTACCCTGCGAGGCTCCGAACAGCCCATGTGCCCTTTTCCGGCTCCTCTCTGACGGGGAGCCCCGGTCGGCCTCCCGGCGGCCGGGACTCCCCGTGCTTCCTCCTGGGCCTCCTCGGCCTGCCGTCAGGACGCGGAAGTTCCTCGCGGACCGCGCGGGCGGCGGCGACCAGGTTCTCCGGCGAGGCGCGGGTCTCGGGCCAACCGCGGGTCTTCAGGCCGCAGTCGGGGAGGACCCAGAGGCGCTCGGCCGGGATCTGCGTGTCCGGCCGCACTCCGCCGGTGCAGAGCCGGAACGCCTCGGTGGCCCACGCCAGACAGGCAGGGCGGCCGGAGGCCCGCAACGGCAGGGCCTCGCGCGGCGCGGGTTCGTCCACCTGGATCACCGAAGTACCGGCCGCCTCGAGGTCGTCGACCTCGTCGCGCAGGGCGAGGGCGAACTGGCGGCCGGTGTCGCCGAGGGCTGGTCGTCGCGGGCGAAGGACCGGGCGAGCATGGTGACGGGGCCGGTGAGCATGCCGTCATGCCGGTTCGGGGTTCAGGGCCTGCTCGGTGGTGGGGTGACAGGCGAGGAGGGCGTCGACGCCGACCAGCCGCAGGACGTGCAGGACGGGCTCCTGCGCGGCGGCGATGCGCAGCCAGCCGTGCGCGTCGCTCACTCGCCGGTGCGCGGCGAGGAAGACGTTGATGCCGCTGGAGTCCATGAAGGTCACGCCGCTGAGGTCTGCCACGACCCGCAGGGGCGGCGCCGCGCCGTCCTCGGAGAGCAGGGCTTCGCTGAGGACGTCCCTGACGGCGTGGTCGATCTCGCCCCGCACGGTCACGACACGGACGCCGTCGACCACGCGATGCTCGACGGACAGGCCGCCTCGCCGGACCGCTTTCTCGATGTCGGTCACCGTCTCCTCGACTGTGTTCAGACCGGCCCCGGGTCAGGGCGTGCGCGGAAGAGTCTGCCCCACCGGCACGGCGGCATGCACCCCTGCGGCTGTGCCGAACGGCACCCCCGTGGCATGCATGGCGCGATCGCGGGTACCGGCGCACGTGAACGGGGGAGTGAGGGCGAGAAAGTGGAGGAATCCCACGCCGGCGGTGACGGCCGTAGCGGGCCGAACGGGCATCTGATGCGCGCGGGCTTTGCCCTGGGCGCGGACGACGGCTGCATCGCGGACGCCCGCCACCACGCCATCGCCTTCCTCGACCGGGCCCATGCCCACCATCGCCTGCCCGTGCCCGCACGCGTGAGGGACCTCACCCAGCTCGTGGTCAGCGAGCTGGTCACCAACGCCCGTAAGTACGCCCCCGGTCCCGTTTCGATGGAACTGCGCCTCACCGCCCATGCGGTGGAGGTCGTCGTGTGGGACAGCGACCCGACCGTTCCGGTGGCTCGGGCCGGCGATCCCGGCAGAATCGGCCAGCACGGACTGGAGATCGTCAAGGCCGTCACCGAGGACCTCTTCATCGAGCAGGAACCGGTCGGCAAACGCATCACGGCACGCATCGCCCTCGCTGCCGCTCCCTGAGACGGCGCCACCGGCACCTGACGCGGGCTTCTTGACGAGCAGGACGAGCAGGACGACGAGCAGGACGACGAACAGGCGACGACCGGGCACGAGCGACCGCACGGCTGACGGCGACATGCCGGCGCCAAGGACTCGCGGCGACCGTCAGGCGTCGGGCGCGTCCGGCCGCACCGGCCGGCCGCCGACCTGCGCGATGCCCGTCTCGTAGGCGAACACCACCGCTTGGGCGCGGCTGTGGAGATCCAGCTTGGTCATCACCCGGTGCAGGTGGGTCTTGACGGTGGACTCGCTGACGCACATGTGCCCGGCGATCTCCTCGTTGGCGAGACCCTCGGCGACGAATCCGAGCACTTCGACCTCGCGGTCCGTGAGCAGACTCGTGGGGTCGGTCTCGGTCCGGGGCCGCTGTTGGTGGACGGCGTGCCTCTCGATGAGCCGCCGTACGTGGGCCGGAGCGATGAGGAGGTCGGCGGAGAGGGTCGCCGTGACGGCGCCGAGGAGCTGTTGCGGCGGCATGTCCTTCAGCAGGAAGCCGCAGCAGCCGGCGCGCAGGGCCGCGTAGACGAACTCGTCGTCGTCGAAGGTGGTGAGGACGACGATGCGCGGCGCCGGGTCGAGACCGAGGGCGAGAATGCGCTCCGCGGCTGCGAGCCCGCTGAGCCGGGGCATCTTGATGTCCATCAAGGATCAGATCCGGGAGGTGCTCACGGGCCGCGGCGACGGCCTCCACGCCGTCCGATGCCTCCACGACCGGGCCGAGCCCTTCCACCGTACGCAGCAGCGTGACGATGCCCGAGCGGATGAGATGCTGATCGTCCACAACCAGGATGCGGGCCACAGCGCTCCTCGGAGATGCTCACGTCACGGATCAGCCGCCGTTGCGGTCCTGCCCCAGGGGAAGACCGAGTCGTACCTGGAATCCGCCCCCCGGGCGCGCACCGGCTGTCAGCGAGCCGTGCCAAATCTTGGCCCGTTCCCGCATTCCGATCAAGCCGTGTCCGGACCCATCGGTGGATGTGGCCGAAAGCGGGCCACCCTCGTCGAGAACCGTGACGCGCAGTTCGTCGTCGAGGTAGCGGACGGCCACTTCGGCGGTGGCCGACCCGGAGTGTTTCACGACATTGGTGAGGGCTTCCTGGACGACGCGGTAGGCGCACAGTTCGATTCCCGGGTGCAGGGGCCTGCGCGCTCCCTCGAACCGGACCTCGACGTGCAGGCCGGCCGCCTCCAGCCGCTCGGCGAGCGCGGGAATGCGGTCGACGTCGGCCAGCAGGTCGTCGGCGACCGGGTCGGCCGGATCCCCGGGACCGGACGCGCCGCCGAGATCGTGGGTGCGCAGTACGACCAGCAGTCGGCGAAGCTCCTCCAGCGACTCCCGTCCGGCCGCGGCGGCGGTGCCGAGCGCCTTGCGGGCGGAGGCGGGATCGGTGAAGAACACGTACTCGGCCAGCCCGGCCTGCAGGGTGACGATCGTCATGTGCTGCGAGATCGTGTCATGCAGCTCGCGCGCGATGCGGAAGCGCTCGTCGAGGACGGCCCGGCGGGCTTCCTGGCGCTGCTGCTGATCGAGCAGGGCGGTCAGCCGCCGCAACTCGGCGTTGCGTCCGGCGAGACGGCGCTGGGTGAGCCCGACGGTGGAGGCGACGGCCGGCACGATCAGGGCCTGCACGGCCACGACGGGCCAGGGCAGCCGGCCGTACACCCCGCTGAGGGCGATGACCGCGGCGAGCAGCGCGGTACCGCACACGAGGCGGCCGCGTCCTTCCCGGGCCGCGACGGAGATGAACGCGACCGCCGGAACCCAGAAGTTGAGGGAGGGCTGGTATCCGAGCAGTAGATACCCGGCGAATCCGGCCGCCGTGATCAGGAGCACGCCGAACGGCCGGTTCTCCCGCAGAGCGAGTGACAGGGCGATCAGCAAGGTGAGCAGATATGCCCACAGATCGAACGGCCGCCAGGACGCCGGATGGTAGAAGGCGCCGGCCAGGCAGCCCGCGAGGGCGAAACCGAAGGCGAGGGCGACGTTGGCCGGGCGCGGGCGGAGGGCCTCCGTCGCGGGCATCCGGACATGGTAGACGACGGCCCTCAACTGAACCGTCTCCTAGGTGAGTTGCATGAGCTGCGGATGATCGCCCTGCCCTGCCGGGGACATCCCCGGCAGGGCAGGGCGGGGCAGGCGGAGGTCGGTGACAGGAAGGTGGTCCCTGGTCGAGGCCGGTCAGGAGGACATGATGAAGTCCAGGGCGAAACCGGAAGCGGTCGTCCAGTAGGTGACGCGGGCACCGTCGTCGAACGCCACCGTGCGGGGCAGGTCGACGCCGATCGGCTCGCTCCCGTCGCTGCCGAGCTCGCGGCCGTGGAGGAGGAGGGTGATCGTGTTCGTCTCGTACTGGTCCATGGGGACACCGGAGGCGAGCAGAGCGGCGTACGCCTCGTCACCCGGAGCGAGGGTGACGGGCGCTTTCGGGTCGCTGTCCTCGTACACGTCGATCGGGTACCGGGCCTCGGCGTAGTCGCCGAGGAAGAGGTGCGGGTAGTGGTGGACGACGCACTTCTCGTCGCCGGCGTTGGTGACGGTGATGAGCAGATGCTTGGGGACTTCGCCCTTTCCGTCCTCGAGCGTGGTGCCGAACGAGAGGTCCTCCGCGGCGCAGGCGGGAACGGCACCGCTGCCGCCCCCGCTCCCGCCACCGGTGGCGCCCGAACCGCCGCCCGGCGTGGCCGACCCCGACGGGCCGGGCGTGGCCGAACCCGTCGTACCCGTCGGACCGGGCTTCGCCGGGCTCGTCGCGCTCGGTCGGCCCGAGGCGGTGGAGTCCGCCGCGTCGTCGGCCGCGCTCGGTTCGCACGCCGTGGACGCGAGCATCGCGCCGATCGCCGCGGCGCCTACGGCACAGGACTTCCAGCCCCTGGGGCTCCTGGACATCCTGCGGTTCCTGCGGACAGCGGCAATCATGGTGTTCCCCCGTGCATTCATGGTGTTCCCCCGTGGCCGGCTGTACCCGGCCGCTCTCGACTCTCGATCCCCGGCTTCCGCGCCGAGGCGAGTCCCGACATGACGTCGGGACGCGCCCCGGGCGGACCGCGGGCGGTTGCGCCGCCATGTCGGCCCCCGGGGACCAGGCGAGGAGAGCGAGGGTGTAGTCGGCGTCCGGCAGGGGGCCCGCG